>NZ_JAJSZC010000181.1:0-16329 GCF_036815105.1 Streptomyces sp. IBSBF 3136 | reverse complement strand
CCACCGCGACCCCCCGCGCGGAGACGACGTTCACCACCCCCGGGGGCACCCCGGCCGCCTCCAGCGCCTCGGCCATCCGGTAGACGGAGAGCGGGTCCTGCGGGGCGGGCTTGACCACCACCGTGTTGCCCATGGCCAGCGCCGGGGCGATCTTGCCCGCCGGGTTGGCCCACGGGTTGTTGTACGAGGTGACGCACGTGACCACGCCGACGGGCTGGCGCACCGCGAGCGCGCCCATCACCCCGGCCCGACCCATCGGCCCGGCCTCGTTGATCTGCGGGGCGACGGCCCACTCGGCGGGCTCCTGGCAGGCGTACCGCCGGAAGCGGGCCGCGGCCACCCCCACCTGCATCGCCCGGGCGGTCGCGGTCGTCGCGCCGGTCTCGGCACGGGCGAGGTCGGCGTACGGCTCCAGGGAGTGGCGGATGATCCCGGCCGCCTTCCCCAGCACGGCCGCCCGTTCCTCCGGCCGGGTCCGCGACCACGTCCCGAACGCCTCCCGGGCCGCGGCGCAGGCCGCCCGCGCCTGCTCCGGCGAGGCCTCCGGGGCCCAGCCGACGGTCTCCTCGGTGGCCGGATCGGTCACCGGGTAGTGCCCGCCGTCCGGCTCGGTCCACTGCCCGCCGATGAACAGCCGCTGCCCCTCGCTCACCTGGTGCTCACCGTCCTGGTGTCGCGCCCGGACCGCAGTACCCGGCCCGGTACGGCCCCGCTCACCTCGTCGTCCCGGATCACCTCGACCCCGTTGACCCACACCGCCCGCACCCCGAGCGCCCTCGAGTCCAGACGCGGGCTGTCTCCCGGCAGGTCGTGCACCAGGGTGGCCGGGGCCGCGTCGATCCGCTCCGGGTCGAGCAGCACCAGGTCCGCGTGCCAGCCCTCCCGCACCCGTCCCCGCTCCCGCAACCCGAACAGCCGCGCCGGATCGTCGGTCAGCATCCGCACCGCCCGCTCCAGACCGACCAGCTTGCGGCGGCGCAGGCAGTCCCCGAGGAACCGGGTGGTGTACGGCGCTCCGCACATCCGGTCCAGGTGCGCGCCCGCGTCCGAGCCGCCGAGCAGCACGTCCTCGTGGCTCCAGGTCTCCGCGCGCAGTGCCCAGGAGGCCGGGTCGTTGTCGGTGGGCATCGGCCACAGCACGGTGCGCAGCTCGTCGGCGGCGCAGATCTCCACCAGACAGGAGAACGGGTCCTGCCCGCGCTCGGCGGCGATGTCCCGGACCACCCGTCCGGTCAGCCCCCGGTTGGCCTCGCTGTAGGTGTCGCCGATGACATAGCGCCCGAAGTCGGCGAGCCGACGGAAGACGCCCGCCTCCTTCGACTCCGCCCGGCGCAGCAGCTCCGCCCGGACGCCGGGGTCCGCAAGCAGGGCGATCCGCTCGGGGACCGGGAGACCGAGGACGGGCCCCCAGCCGGGGATGAGGTTCAGGGCGCAGAAGGTGCCCAGGGACATGTTCATCGGGGTGAGGATCGGCATGGTGAGGGCGACCACCCGGCCGCCCGCCTTGCGGGCCCGTTCGCTCGCGCTGAGCTGCCGGGGCACGCGCTCCGGCACGGCCGCGTCGACGGTGAGCACGTTCCAGTTCAGGGGCCGCCCGGCGGTCGCGCTCAGCTCCACCAGCAGGTCGATCTCGGCGTCGCTGAACCGGTCGAGGCAGCCGGCGACGATCGCCTCGATCTGGGTGCCCTCGTGCTCGCCGACGGCCCGGGCGAGGGCGAGCAACTCGGCCGGCTCCGCGTGCCGGGACGCCACCGGCCGCCCGTCCCCGTCCGAGTGGGTGCTGGACTGTGTGGTGGACAGGCCCCAGGCGCCCGCGTCCATGGCCTCGTGCAGCAACCGCACCATGGCGTCCAGCTGTTCACCGGTCGGCTGCCCCCCGACGGCCCGCGGCCCCATGACGTACCGGCGCAGGGCGCAGTGCCCCACCATGAACCCGGCGTTGACCGCGATCCGCCCCTCGAGGGCGTCCAGGTACTCCCCGAAGGAGTGCCAGTTCCACGGCGCCCCCTCCTCCAGGGCCACCAGCGACATCCCCTCCACCTTGGACATCATCCGCCGGGTGTAGTCGGCGTCCTCCGGGCGGCCGGGGTTCAGGGGCGCGAGGGTGAACCCGCAGTTCCCGGCGGCGACGGTGGTCACCCCGTGGTTGAGCGAGGGGGTGGCGTACGGGTCCCAGAACAGCTGGGCGTCGTAGTGCGTGTGCGGGTCGACGAAGCCGGGGGTGAGGACGAGCCCGGTGGCGTCCTCGGTGGTCCGGGCCCGTTCGGTGACCTTGCCGACGGCGGTGACCCGGCCGTCGCGTATGCCGACGTCGGCGGTGCGGGCGGGGGCGCCGGTGCCGTCCACGACGGTGGCGCCCTTGATGACGTGATCGAGCATGGGGTCCCTTTCAACTCCGGCGCGAGGTCCCACCTGAAGGGGCGCGGGGAACCGCACGGCGAGCCACGGCGCACCCGCACCCCACGACGGCGCTCACACGGCGGCCCGGAACCGCGAGGTCCGGTGGACGGGGTCCGTGTCGATCCTCGGAATCACGTGCTCCCCGATGAGCCGGATCGTCTGCAGCGTCGCCTCCTTCGGCACGCCCACCGGCAGCCCGAAGCTGAGCTGGTCGGCCCCGGCCTGTTCCCACCGCTTGCACTGGCGCAGCACCTCGTCCGGGTCGCCGCAGATCAGCAGCTCCTCCTCGATGAGCAGCTCCACGAACTCCGGGGTGTACGCGGGCAGCGTCTCCGGCCACACCGGGAAGCCCTCGGGCCGGGGGAAGGTGTCGTGGTAGCGGAAGACGAGCGAGGGCAGGTAGTGCAGTCCGCCGTTGACGGCGATCTCGATGGCCTCCGCGTGGGTCGGCGCGCAGATGGCGGTCGTCGTCACCATCACGTTGTCGTTGACGAAGTCCCCGACCGGCTCGGCGTTCACCACCGCCGTCTTGTACTGCTCCAGCACCCACTCCATGTCGGAGACCTTCTGGATGCTGAAGCCGAGCACGCCGAGACCCTTGCGGGCGGCCATCCCGTAGGAGGGCGGCGATCCCGCGGCGTACCACATCGCGGGGTGCGACTTGCCGTACGGCTTCGGGAGCACCTTCCTCGGCGGCAGCTGCCAGTGCTTGCCGTGGAAGCCCTCGTACTCGTCCTGGAGCCACATCTTGGGGAACTCCGCGATGGTCTCCTCCCAGATCTCCTTCGTGTGGTTCATGTCGGTGATCCCGGGGAGGAAGCCGAGGATCTCGTGGCTGCCGGCGCCCCGGCCGCTGCCGAACTCGAAGCGGCCCTCGCTGAGGTGGTCGAGCATGGCGACCTTCTCGGCGACCTTGACCGGGTGGTTGACCTGGGCGAGCGGGTTGAAGATGCCCGAGCCCAGGTGGATGCGGTCGGTCGCGTGGGCCAGGTAGCCGAGGAAGACGTCGTTGGCGGACAGGTGCGAGTACTCCTCCAGGAAGTGGTGTTCGGAGGCCCAGGCGTACTTGAAGCCGGACCGGTCCGCCTGGATGACGTACTCGGTCTCCTCCATCAGCGCCTTGTGCTCGGCCAGCGGGTCGGTCTCGGCGCGCTTGCCCACGTATCCCTGTACAAAGAGCCCGAATTCCACGGCGGTTCACCGTCCCAGTTTTACTGACGATCCGTCAGATAGATGTGTCGGCCGACTGTCGCACCGGCGGCCGTGACCGTCAATAGCTGACGGTTGGTCAGATACGCGTCAGACGATGCTGACGCCCGCCAGCCATCCCCCGTCGATCACGAACGGCTGGCCCGTGATGTACGAGGAGTCGTCCGAGGTGAGGAACAGGGCCAGCCGGGCCACCTCCTCCGGCTGCCCGACCCGGCCGAGCGGCACGAGCTTGCGGTACAGCTCGTCCAGTGCCCGGCTCATCTCCTCCGGGTCCGCGCCGGGGTCCAGCCGGGCCGGGTTGGACATGGCGGTGTCGATGGCCCCGGGGCAGATGGCGTTGACCCGGATCCGCCGGCTCGCCAGCTCCAGCGCGGCCACCCGGGTCAGCCCGAGCACGGCGTGCTTGGTCGCCGCGTACGTCCCGACGGCGGCCATGCCGGTGAGCGCGGTGTAGGAGGCGGTGTTGACGATGGTGCCCCCGTCCGCCAGCTCAGGCGCCACGGTCTTCATGCCCAGGAAGCAGCCGACCTGGTTGACCTGCACGACCTGCATGAACTCGTCGAGCGGGGTGTCCACCAGGGCGTTGAAGCGCAGGATGCCCGCGTTGTTGACCAGCCCGTCGATCCGCCCGTAGGCCCCCTTGACGGTCTCGACGGCCTCCCGCCAGCCGTCCTCCGTGCCCACGTCCAGGTGGACGTAGAGGGCCCCTATCTCCTTGGCGAGCGCCTCGCCGAGGTCGTCCAGCACATCGGCGACGGCCACCCGCGCGCCCTCCGCACGGAAGAGCCGCGCCTCCTGCTCGCCCTGTCCGCGCGCCGCCCCGGTGACGATGACGACCCGCCCGTCCAATTTGCCCATGTCCGCTCCTCAGTCAAGACGGGGCCCGACCTCCGCCCCGAACGCCGCTATCTGCTCCAGGAGTTCGCCCCGGCCCCGGCTGCGGAACCGCACCTGGATCTGGTGCACGCCCATCGCGCGGTACGCCCGCAGCGACTCGGCGATCCGCTCCGGCGCCCCGGCGAGGGTGCGCCGCCCCACGTCCCAGCCGGGCCGCCCGACGTACAGGGGCTCGGTGATGGCGCCGACGGTGAGCGGCGCCTCGACACCGTTCTCCTCGCGCAGCCGCCGCAGCAGGGCGATCTGCCCGGGCAGCCGGTCCCGCGGGTCCCCCTGCGGCAGCCAGCCGTCGCCCTTCAGGGCGGCCCGGCGGACGGCGGCCGGCGAGGAGCCGCCGACCCAGAGCGGGACGCGGGGCTGGGCGGGCCGGGGCCGCTGCCCGAGGCCGGCGAAGTCGTACAGCTTGCCGTGGTGCTCGGGGAACTCCTCGGGCCCGAGGGCGGCCCGCAGCGCGTCGATCGTCTCGTCGAGCACGGCCCCGCGCCGCTGGAAGTCGACGCCCAGCGCCTCGAACTCCTCGCGCACGTGCCCCGCGCCCACCCCGAGGACGAGCCGCCCGCCGGAGAGGTGGTCGAGGGTGGCGTACTGCTTGGCGGTGAGCAGCGGGTGCCGCAGCCCCACCACGGCCACGTGACTGAGCAGCCGGACGCGCTCGGTCACGGCCGCGAGGTGGGCCAGGGTGGCGACCGGGTCGTACCAGACCGTGCTCATCGCCGGGGCCAGCCGGCGCGGGACGCCCACGTGGTCGCAGCAGGCGAGGTAGTCGAACCCGGCCCGGTCCACGGCCCGCGCGATCTCCACCAGGTCGGCCGGCCCGGCGGCGGCCTCCCAGCCCTCGGTGTAGAGGGTGCTCTGCGACTGGACGGGGAGCTGGATGCCGTACGCGAGGCTCACCGGGCACCCGGCCAGAGCCCGTCCGGGGTGAGGCCCAGCAGGTCGACGGCGTTGCCCCGCACGATCCGTTCGACCACGTCCCGAGGAAGGTGCCCCATCTGGGCCTCGCCCACCTCACGGGACTTGGGCCAGGTGGAGTCCGAGTGGGGGTAGTCGGTCTCGTAGAGCACGTTGCCGACCCCGATGGCGTCCAGGTTGCGCAGCCCGAAGGCGTCGTCGAAGAAGCAGCCGTACACGTGCCCCGCGAACAGCTCGGACGGCGGCCGGTGCACCTTGTCGGCGACCCCGCCCCACCCCCGGTTCTCCTCCCACACGACGTCCGCGCGCTCCAGGATGTACGGGATCCACCCGATCTGCCCCTCGGCGTACATGACCCGGAGACGGGGGAAGCGCTCGAACTTGCCGCTCATCAGCCAGTCGACCATGGAGAAGCAGCAGTTGGCGAAGGTGATCGTGGAGCCGACGGCGGGCGGGGCGTCCGCGGAGGTGGAGGGCATCCGGCTGCTGGAGCCGATGTGCATGGCGACGACGGTGCCGGTCTCGTCGCAGGCGGCGAGGAACGGGTCCCAGGCGTCGGTGTGCACGGACGGCAGACCCAGGTGCGGGGGTATCTCGGAGAAGGCGACGGCCCGGACTCCGCGTTCGGCGTTGCGTCTGACCTCGGCCGCGGCCAGTTCGGCGTCCCACAGCGGGATGAGGGTGAGCGGTATCAGCCGTCCCCGCGCCCGGGGTCCGCACCATTCCTCCACCATCCAGTCGTTGTAGGCACGGACGCAGAGCAGCGCCAGCTCCTTGTCCCGGGCCTCGGTGAACGTCTGGCCGCAGAAACGGGGGAAGGTGGGGAAGCAGAGCGCGGACTGCACGTGGTTGACGTCCATGTCGGCGAGCCGCTGCGGCACGTCGTAGGAGCCCGGGCGCATCTGCTCGTAGGTGATGACCTCCAGCCTGATCTCGTCCCGGTCGTACCCCACGGCGGTGTCGAGCCGGGTCAGCGGCCGGTGCAGGTCCTCGTACACCCACCAGTCGCCCACCGGGCCCTCGCGGCCGCCCGGCTCGCCCATGACCGGCTTGAACCGCCCGCCGAGGAAGGTCATCTCCTTCAGCGGGGCGCGGACCACGCGTGGCCCGCTGTCCAGGTACCTCTTGGGCAGCCGGTCCTGCCAGACGTGCGCGGGCTCCACCGTGTGGTCGTCGACGGAGATGATCCGGGGGAATGCGCTCGGGGTGTCCATGGCGCTCACGGTAGCGCTGATCTGACGACCCGTCAGCTAGCGGTGTCGGCAGACTCTGTGCGAAGACGGTGTGAGCACCTTGTGAACCCGGGAGCCGCCGGCTGTGATCGGCGTCTCCCACGGCTGACGCAACCGGCCTGAACAAGGCAAACTGACGGAGTGTTTCGTGATGCCTAGGGGGGCGAACGCATGGACGGTGGGCCGCGAGTACCCGAGCAGCGGCGTGCCGGCGCCGCGGCCGGAGCCATCGCGGAGCCGGAAGAGCTGCGCTTCGGCGTGCTCGGTCCGGTACGGGCCTGGCGCGGCGCGCAGCCGCTGAACACCGGCTCGCCCCAGCAGCGCGCCCTGCTGGCCGCCCTGCTGCTGCGCGAAGGCCGTACGGCGACGGCGGCGGAGCTGATCGACGCGCTCTGGGGCACCGAGCCGCCGTCCCAGGCGCTCGCCGCGCTGCGCACGTACGCCTCCCGGCTGCGCAAGGTGCTGAACCCCGGGGTGCTGGTCAGCGAGTCCGGCGGCTACGCGGTGCGCTCGCTCGGCGAGGGCGCGCTGGACCTCGCGGTCGCGCAGGACCTCGCGGCGGAGGCGGAGAAGGCGCGCGGCGCGGGCGACCTGGGCCACGCGCGCGAGGTGCTGAACCGGGCGCTGGCGCTGTGGGACGGCGAGCCGCTCGCGGGCGTGCCCGGGCCCTACGCGGACACCCAGCGGGTGCGCCTGGAGGAGTGGCGGCTCCAGCTGCTCGAGACCCGCCTCGACATGGACCTCGACCAGGGCGGCCACGCTGAGGCCGTCTCCGAGCTGACCGCCCTGACCGCGGCGCACCCGCTGCGCGAGCGGCTGCGCGAGCTGCTGATGCTGGCGCTGTACCGCAGCGGCCGCCAGGCCGAGGCGCTCGCCGTGTACGCGGACACCCGCCGCCTGCTGGCGGAGGAGCTGGGCGTGGACCCGCGGCCGGGCCTGCGCGAGCTCCAGCAGCGGATCCTCCGGGCGGACCCGGCGCTCGCCGAACCGTCCACCCCGGCCGCCGAGCCCGCCGTCGTCCCGGTGCGCCCGGCCCAGCTGCCGGCCTCCGTGCCGGACTTCACGGGGCGCTCCGCCTTCGTCTCCGAGCTGAGCGAGGTGCTGGCGTCCGCGTCCGAGGCGGAGGGCCGGGTGATGGCGGTGTCGGCGCTGGCCGGGATCGGCGGCGTGGGCAAGACGACGCTGGCGGTGCACGTGGCCCACCGGGCCCGCCCCGCCTTCCCCGACGGCCAGCTCTACGTGGACCTCCAGGGTGCCGGGCCGCGCCCCGCCGAGCCCGAGACGGTCCTCGGCTCCTTCCTGCGCGCCCTGGGCACGGCGGACTCCGCGATCCCCGACTCCCTGGAGGAGCGGGCGGCGCTGTACCGCTCGGTCCTCGACGGCCGCCGGGTGCTGGTGCTGCTGGACAACGCCAAGGACGCGGCCCAGATACGACCGCTGCTGCCGGGCACGGAGGGCTGCGCCGCCCTGGTGACCTCACGGGTCCGGATGCTCGACCTCGCCGGGGCCCACCTGGTGGACCTCGACGTGATGTCCCCGGACGAGGCGCTCTCCCTGTTCACCAAGATCGTGGGCGTGGAGCGGGTGGCGGCCGAGCGGGAGGCGGCGCTGGACGTGGTCGCGGCCTGCGGCTTCCTCCCCCTCGCCCTCCGCATCGCGGCGTCCCGGCTGGCCGCCCGCCGCACCTGGACGGTCTCGGTCCTCGCGGCCAAGCTCGCGGACGAGCGGCGGCGGCTGGACGAGCTCCAGGCCGGCGACCTCGCGGTGAAGGCCACCTTCGAACTGGGCTACGGCCAGCTGGAGCCGGCCCAGGCCCGCGCCTTCCGCCTGCTCGGCCTGGCCGACGGCCCCGACATGTCCCTCGCGGCCGCGTCCGCCGTCCTGGACCTCCCGCCGGAGGACACCGAGGACCTGCTGGAGTCCCTGGTCGACACGTCCCTGCTGGAGTCGGCGGCGCCCGGCCGCTACCGCTTCCACGACCTGGTCCGGCTCTACGCGCGTTCGTGCGCGGAACGGGACGAGCAGCCGCCGAGCGAGCGGACGGCGGCGATGTCGCGGTTGCTGGACTTCTATCTGGCCTCGGCGACCCGGGTGTACGCCATAGAGCGCCCGGGCGACCGCACGGTGGACCACCTGGAGACGACGCGACGGGCCGGCCAGGAGTTCGTGGACGACGCACGGGCGCTGGACTGGCTGCACGCGGAGGCGGCGAGCCTCCTCGCGTGTGTCCAGCAGTCCCTCGGTCCCGGGACGCTGCGGCGGGGCGTCGATCTGCTGCTGGCGTCGAAGGACCTGGCGGAGTCGGGAGCCAGTTCGCTCGCCTACGAGGCGGCGACCCGGGCGGCCCGCGACGCCGCCGACGCCCTGGGCGACGCGCACGCGGCGGGACGTGCGCGGGTGACGCTCACGCAGGTGCTGATCAAGGGGGGTCAGTTCGAGGAGGCCGCCGGGCAGGCGCAGGAGGCGCTGGCGCTCGGCAGGGCCGCCGACGACCCCTGGACGTGCGGGAACGCACCCAACGAGCTGGGCATCATCGCCATCTGCCGCAACGAGCACGCCGTCGGCGAGGCGCACCTCCTGATGGCCATCGAGGCGTTCCGGGACGACGACAACCGTCCCGGCGAGGCCAGCGCCCTGTGCAACCTCTCGCGGGTGCTGGTCTCCATGGACCGCACCTCGTCGGGCATCGAGCTCGTCCAGCGGGGCATCGCCATCTACGACGAGCTGGGCCTGACGGTGCGCCTCGCCAATGCCCGGTACGCCCTGGGCATCGCGCTGAACCACGCCGGCCGCACCACCGAGGCGCTGGAGCAGTTCACCGAGGCGCACGCCATCTTCGTCGAGAACCGGCAGCGGCTCTGGGAGGGGACCACCCACTTCCGGATGGCCCAGGTGCACCTCTCGTGCCACCGGCCGGCGCAGGCCGCACAGCACGCGGAGCAGGCCCTCGGCACCGGCTGCATCGGCGGTGACTGGATGCGCGCCAACGTGCTGACCCTCCTCGGCAGGTCACTCGACGGACTCGGGCAGGTGGACCGCGCGCGGGCCTGCTGGCGGGAGGCTCTCAGCATTCACGAACGGGCGGGCGCGGCCGAGGCGGCCGAGCTGCGGCTTCTCCTCGATCCCCTGGCCGCGGCCTGACCCGGCGCGGGGCGTTCAGCAAACGTTTATGGCCGCCTGCCAACCTCAGTCGTGTCGATCCCGTCGCGTCGGGGGGCGGACGGATCGGCTTGGGCCCCACGGATAAGGTGATCGGCCCCAGGAACGCTCGCTCGGTGGCACACGGGGGAGTTGCCGAGCGAGCGTTCACCACCGCAGTACATGATTCAGGGGAGCCAACCATGAGCGACATCAAGCCGGGCGACGAGGACATCACGACTCTGGACAGCCACGCGCCGGCCCCGCCGAGCAAGGACACCGTCGTCACCACCGACGACAGCCACGCGCCCGCTCCCGCCGGGGACATCACCACGATGGACAGCCACGCTCCTGTCCCGCCCGCGCTGGACCGCACCGTCAAGTAACAACCCGAGGACGGGGGATTCGGCCGCGGCGGCGCGGAGGGGGAGCCGTCGCGGCCGAGGTGTGTTCAGGGGGCGCCCGGGCCCCGCAGCTCCCCCTTGACCACCTTGCCGCTCGCGTTGCGCGGCAGTTCGGGGACGAAGCGGACCGTACGGGGGACCTTGTAGTTGGCCATCTCGCGGCGGGACCAGGCGATCAGGTCGTCGGCGGTGAGGACCGCGCCGGGGCGGCGGACGACGTACGCCTCGCCGACCTCGCCGAGCCGGGCGTCGGGGACGCCGACGACCGCCACGTCCGCCACCTCCGGGTGAGTGCCGAGCAGTTGCTCTATCTCCGCCGGGTAGGCGTTGAAGCCGCCGACGACGAACATGTCCTTCAGGCGGTCGGTGATGCGCAGGTTGCCCGCGGGGTCCAGGACGCCCACGTCCCCGGTGCGCAGCCAGCCGTCCGGTGACACCGCCTCCCGGGTGGCCGCCGGGTCCTCGAAGTAGCCCCGCATGACGTGGAATCCGCTGACCAGCACCTCCCCGGGGGTGCCGGCCGGCACCGGCGCGCCCGAGGCGTCGACGACCCTCACCCGTGTACCGGGGATCGCCCGGCCGGAGGTCGCCGCGATCACCGACGGGTCGTCGCCGCGGCGGCACATCGTGACGATGCCGCTCGCCTCGGAGAGGCCGTACGCGGTGAGGACGGTGTCCACCCCCAGTTCCCCGCGCAGCCGTTCCACCAGCCGCGGCGGTACGACGGCCGCACCGGTCACGACCAGGCGCAGGGCGGAGAGGTCGTGCGCGTCGCGGGCCGGGTGGTCCAGCAGGGACTGGTGGAGGGTGGGCGGGCCCGGGAGGACCGAGACCCGTTCCGCCGCGATGTTCGCCAGCGCCGTGTCCACGTCGAACACCGGCTGCGGGATCATCGTCGCGCCGCGCATCAGGCAGGCGATCACTCCGGCCTTGTAGCCGAAGGTGTGGAAGAAGGGGTTGACGATCAGGTAGCGGTCGCCGGCGCGCAGGCCGGCCAGGGATGCCCAGATCTCGTAGGCCCGCAGCGTCTGCCGGTGGGTGATCATCACTCCCTTGGGGCGGCCGGTGGTGCCCGAGGTGAAGACGATGTCCGAGAGGCTGTCGCCCGCCGGCTCGGCGGCCCGGGCACGTACCTCGTCCGCTCCGGTGCCCTCGCCCGCCGCCAGGAAGTCCTTCCAGGTCAGGAAGGACCGCGGGGCGTCGTCCGAGAGGACCACCACCTGCTCCAGGGCCGGCAGTCCGGGCAGTGGCCGGCCGGTGCCGTCGGCGGCGCCCGCCGCCCGGCGCAGGGACGCCACGTACGACGTGCCGAGGAAGGTGCCGGTCACGAACAGCAGCCGGGCCCCACTGCGGCGCAGCACGTCGGCCGCCTCGGCGCCCTTGAAGCGCGTGTTCAGCGGCACGAGCACCGCGCCCGCCGACACCGCCCCCAGCGCCGCGACGATCCAGTCCAGGCAGTTCGGGGCCCAGACGGCCACCCGGTCGCCCACCCGCACCCCGCTCGCCAGACAGGCGGCGGCGGCCCGCTCCACCCGGGCGCCCAGTTCCGCGTACGTGATCCTGGTGCGGCCCTCGACCACCGCCTCGGTGTCCGCGTACCGCCCGGCCGACCACCGCACCAGGTCCGGGATGGTGCCCCAGTCGCTCATAGCAGCCCCCTGCCGCGTAGCTGACGGATCGTCAGATTAGCTGTAACCTGACGGGCTGTCAGCAGCAGAGAGGTGGGTGCAGCATGGCCGGTACGGGGCTGAAGGACGCCACCGCCGTCGTCGGGATCGGGCAGACCGCCTTCGCCCGGCGCCTCCCGGAGGACGAGCGAACCCTCGCCTGCCGGGCCGTTCTCGCCGCCCTCGACGACGCCGGGATCGCGCCCGGCGAGGTCGACGCCCTCGCCTCCTACACCATGGAGGAGACCGACGAGGTGGAGCTGGCGAAGGCCGTCGGGTTCGGTGACCTCACCTTCTTCAGCAAGGTCGGCTTCGGGGGCGGCGGCTCGTGCGCCACGGTCGCACACCTGGCCGCCGCCATCGCCGCCGGGCAGGCCACCGTCGGGGTGGCCTGGCGCTCGCGCAAGCGGGGCAGCGGGCCCCGGCCCTGGACCGGCACCGCCGTCCAGCTCCCCACCCCGGGGCAGTGGACCCGGCCCTTCGGGCTGCTCCGGCCCGCCGACGAGATCGCCATGCTGGCCCGGCGGTACATGCACGAGTACGGGGCCACCCGGGACCACCTGTTCAACGTCGCCCTGGCCTGCCGCAACCGGGCCAACCAGAACCCGGCCGCGATCATGTACGAACGGCCGCTCACCCGCGAGATGTACATGACCTCCCGCTGGATCAGCGAGCCGCTCTGCCTCTACGACAACTGCCTGGAGACCGACGGGGCCCTCGCCTGCGTGGTCGTCTCCGCCGAACGCGCACGGGACTGCCGGCAGCGTCCGGTGTACGTCCACGCCGCCGCCCAGGGCCTGCCCGCCCAGCACCACGGGATGGTCAACTACTGGAACGACGACCCGCTCACCGGCCCCGCCTGGACCGCCGCCCGGCACCTGTGGAAGCACGCCGACCTCACGCCCGAGGACGTGGACGTCGCGCAGATCTACGACGCCTTCACCGCCCTGGTCCCCCTCTCCCTGGAGGGGTACGGCTTCTGCGGACGGGGCGAGGGCGGCGCCTTCACCGAGCAGGGCGCCCTGGAGGTCGGCGGCCGGCTGCCCTTCAACACCGGTGGCGGCGGGCTCTCCGAGGCCTATGTGCACGGCTTCAACCTGATCAACGAGGGGGTGAGGCAACTGCGCGGCACCAGCACCGCGCAGGTTCCGGGAGCCGCCACCTGCCTGGTCACCGCCGGCGAGGGGGTACCCACCTCCGCCCTGCTGCTGAGGAGCTGAACCACGATGCTGACCCCCGTCACCGACGCCGACGGCGCCCCCTTCTGGGAGTACGCCGCCCAGGGCGAGCTGCGGGTCCAGGCCTGCGCCGACTGCGGCGAGCCCCGCTTCCCGCCCCGCCCCTGCTGCCCGCACTGCCAGTCCTTCGCCGTCGAGTGGCGCCGGGTCTCGGGACGCGGGCGGGTGTGGTCGTACGTGGTACCGCATCCGCCGCTGCTGCCCGGCTACGCGGAGCAGGCGCCGTACAACGTGATCGTGGTGGAGCTGGCGGACGCCCCCCGGATACGGCTGGTAGGGAACCTCGTCACGCGTGCGGGCGCGCCGCTCGGCTCCCTCGACCCGGACCGCGTCCGGATCGGCGCCCGGGTGCGGGTGGTCTTCTCCGGCGGGCTCCCGCAGTGGGTGCTCGCGTGAGCGGCGTGCGCCTCGACACCGACAAGGACACCGGTGTCGCCGTGGTCACCCTGGACCGGCCCGAGCGGCTCAACGCCATCGATCTGGACGCGGCACGCGAACTCAGCGAGGTCTGGCGGGGGTTGCGGTTCGACGACGCGGTGCGGGCCGTGGTGCTGACCGGGGCCGGGGAGCGGGCCTTCTGCACCGGGATCGACCGGGACGCGGTGGTGCCGCAGCCGTCGTCGCCGTACATGCAGGACGATCCGCTGCTGACGGTCGGGCCGAAGGCGAACGACCTGTGGAAGCCGGTCGTCGCCGCGGTGCGCGGGATGGCCTGCGGTGGCGCCTTCTACCTGCTCGGGGAGAGCGAGTTCGTCGTCGCCGACCCGACGGCCGTGTTCTTCGACCCGCACACGACGTACGGCATGGTGAGCGCGTACGAGTCGGTGCTGATGGCCCAGCGGATGCCGTACGGGGAGGTCGCCCGGATGATGCTCATGGGAACCGCCGAACGGATCTCGGCGCGGCGCGCCCACGCGATCGGGCTGGTGTCCGAACTCGCCGAGGAGGGGCACGCGTTGGCCGCCGCGCTGCGCTGCGCCGCCGTCGTCGCCGGGCATCCCCCCGAGGCCGTCCAGGGCACGGTACGGGCCCTGTGGGCGGCCAAGGAGGCGGCGCGTGCCCAGGCGTTCGCGCAGGCGCCGCACCTCATCGCGCTCGGGAATCTGCCGCCCGGGCGGCAGGCGGGGCTGTTCGAGGGGCGGCGCGGGGGAGGGTTCGCGACGCGGTGAGCCGTCAGCGCGTGGCGGGGGCGTTCGGCCGGGGCTCGCAGTGGTCCAGGTGGGCGAGGTCCGCCTTGGCGACCGGGATCCGGGCGGTGCGGCTGCCGTGGGCGGGGACGGTGACGTCCAGGTCGCCGAAGCCGACGGACCTGCCGCCGCGGTCCTTGAGCCAGACCGTCACCGAGAAGGTCGCGCCGGTGGCGTTCGGGTTGGTGACCTCGACCTTCGTGTACGGGTCCGTCCTGGTCGCGCAGCTCAGCAGCCGGACCGTGGCGTCGTCCCGGTAGACGCCGGCGCCGCCGGGCGAGGCGCTGGGCGAGCCGCCGTAGGAGCCGCTGTTCGTGGTGCCGGACGTACCGCCGTACGAGCGGCGGTAGGACGACGAGGTCTCGTCGTGGTCCTGGTGGGAGCTGCTGCACCCGCCGCCGCCGTGGCCGCTGTTGTAGTGGTGGCCGCGGCCGCGGCCGTGCCCCGTGGAGAAGCCCGTCAGGGCCAGGACCACGAACACGAGCACGGCCGAGAACCTGAGCACGCGCGTCCGTCTTTGCATGTGCATGCCCTCACCCTAGCGGCCGGGGCCACCACCCGGCAGGCCGTCGCCCGCTCAGGCCGTCCGCGCCGTCCCCGTGCCCTTCTCCGCGTCCAGCGCGTACACGCAGCGGTCCTTGCTGCACGCGTACACCACCCCGTCCCTGACCACCGGCGAGCCGGTGATCTCGCCGCCGGTGGCGAGCTTCCAGCGCAGCCGGCCGTCGTCGGCCTTGAGGGTGTAGAGGAGGTGGTCGGTGGAGCCGAAGTGGATGCGGCCCTCGGCGACCACGGGGGTGCCCACCACGTCGCCGCCTGCCTGGAAACGCCACTTCGGGGTGCCGGTGACCGCGTCCAGGGTGTACAGGCCCTTGCCGCTGCCGACGTGCACGTGCCCGGCCGCCACCAGGACCGGTTCGACGGAGGAGCGCGCCTCGGTGGCGATGCGCCAGCGGTCGCGGCCGTCGGTGGCGTCCAGGGCGTAGACCGTGCCGAGGTAGTCGGCCAGGTAGACGCCGCCACCGGTGACGGCGGGTCCCGGCGTGAAGGCGGGCGGGCACAGGAAGACCGCCGGTGCCTCGAAGTGCCAGCGCACCATGCCGCTCACCACGTCGATCGCGAGGACCCGGGTGCCGGCCGAGACATAGACGTAGCCGTCGGGCGCCGGGGCGATGCGCACCGGGACGCCGCCGCAGGACGCCGCGTCGCCGATGGGGTACGACCAGCGCTCCTCGCCGGTGCGGGCCTCCAGGGCGCGCAGCCGGGCGTCCTGCCACACGTAGACGGTGCCGTCGTGGACGGCGGGTCCGGCCTCCGGGGACTCGAAGTCGGTCTGGCAGCCGGAGATCTCCCACAGCTTCCGGCCGTTGGTGGCCTCCCACGCCTGCACGCCGCCGCCCCGGGTGCCGGTGACGACGGTGCCGTGGTCGGCCTGGAGGGAGTAGACCCAGGCGTCCGTGGACAGCCGCCACAGGTCACCGCCCTCGCGGGCGTCCAGGGCGAACAGGGTCGGGCCGTCGGAGGCGTGGACGCGGCCGTCGGCGACCGCCATGGACCAGGCCACGTCCCGGGTCTTGAAGCGCCGGCGGCCGGTGGCCACGTCCAGGGCGTGCACCTCGAAGGAGGTGACGTAGACGAGGTCGCCGTCCACGGACGGGGTGCCCCAGACATCGTTCGACATGCGGAAACGCCACGGGCGCCAGCCACCGGCCGACTCCGGGGGCAGCGGCGGGACGGCCGGTACGGCCGGGTCGGCGCCGTTGACGCCGGGACGCGGGCGGGACCAGCTGGCGACCAGGCCCGCCTCCGGCGGGGGCGCCTTGACGGCGGCGGCACGGGCGTCGGCGACCCGGGGGCCGGGGCCGATGGGCACCTGGGCCCCGCCCCCCCGCACCGCGCCCCACCCCCCCACCCCCCCCGACCCCCCCCCCCCCCCCCCCGCCCCCCCCCCCCCGGCGCAGATGGCCGAGCGCGAGGGTGTGGACGTCCGGTACTACTCGGTCATCTACCAGGCGATCGAGGAGATCGAGGCGGCCCTCAAG
>NZ_JAJSZC010000180.1:0-16350 GCF_036815105.1 Streptomyces sp. IBSBF 3136 | reverse complement strand
CCCCCCCACCCCCCCCCCCCCCGCCCCCCCCCCCCCCCCCCCCCCCCCCCCCCCCGCCCTCGATGAACGCTGCCGACGCCCTTGTCGTACTAGTGCTCGCTACTCAGTTGTCGTCCTCGTCGATCAGGAACCCGCGCATCGGCGACGGTGCCTGACCCATCGGGGACGGACCCTGCGGACGGACCGGAGCCATGGGCTGGGTCATCGCGGGGGTCATCTGCTGCTGGCCGCCGTAGGACGGGGCCGACGGCGCGGACGGACCGCCCATCCCCTGGTTGCCGCCGTAGGACGGGGCGCTCGCGCCGGCCGGAGCCATGGAGGGCGCCGGGGACGGCGGCAGGGACGCGGTGGCCGGAGTACGCGGCGGCGCCAGGGAGTCGTCGGCCTGGGTCTCCAGCTGACGCAGCTGGGACTCGAGGTACGACTTCAGACGCGTGCGGTACTCGCGCTCGAAGCCGCGCAGGTCCTCGACCTTGCGCTCCAGCGTGGCGCGGGCGGACTCCAGGGAGCCCATCGCGACGCGGTGCTTCTCCTGCGCGTCCCGCTCCAGGGCGTCGGCCTTGGCACGGGCGTCGCGCTCCAGACCCTCGGCGCGGCTGCGGGCCTCGCCGACGATCTTGTTGGCCTCGGAGCGGGCCTCGGCGATCGCCTGGTCGGCGGTCTGCTGGGCCAGCGAGAGGACTCGGGCGGCGCTGTCGCCACCGGGACCCTGACCGGGGCCGCCCATCGGACCGCCCATGGGGCCGCCCATCTGCTGCTGCATGGGCGACTGACCGCCCATGGGGCCCTGGCCCATCGGACCCTGACCCATCGGGCCCTGACCCATCGGGCCCTGACCCATCGGGCCCTGACCCATCGGACCCTGACCCATCGGACCCTGACCCATCGGACCCTGGCCCTGGTGGCCGCCCTGGCCGCTGGGGCCGGCAGGCAGCTGCGGCGCACCGCTCGGCAGCTGGGGCGGGCCACCCATGGGGCCACCCATCTGCTGCTGCGGCGGGCCCGATATGCCGGCGGGCACCGGCGCGCCGGGACCTCGCATGCCCTGCTGCTGAGGATGCTGCTGGTCCTGCTCCGGGGGCTTGCGCATGTTCTGCTGGTTCTGGGCAGCAGCGCGCGTGGCCGCGGCCAGTTTGGCCCGCAGGTCCTCGTTCTCACGGAGCAGACGGGTCAGCTCGGCTTCGACCTCGTCGAGGAAGGCATCGACCTCGTCCTCGTCATAGCCTTCTCGGAGGCGGACGGTCGTGAACTGCTTGTTCCGCACGTCCTCGGGGGTCAACGGCATCTCTTCACCTCAACGTAGTCATCGGCAGTCGGCAAGACCGTATCGTCCATCCTCATCACACGAATCTCTGTGCGACGGAGATGAGGATCCAGACGATGATCATCAGTACGAAGAAGGACAGGTCGAGCGCCACGCCCCCGAGACGCAGCGGCGGGATGAACCGCCGCAGAAGCTTCAGCGGTGGATCGGTGACAGTGTAGGTGGCCTCCAGGATGACCACCATCGCCTTGCCGGGTTGCCACGAGCGGGCGAACTGGAAGACGTAGTCCATGACCAGCCGGAAGATCAGCACGACGAGGAACACCATCAGCGCGATGTAGATCACCTGCGCGAACACGCTCATGGCCTGACTTTCCCTCTCCCCTGTTCCGTGCCTTGATCCGGTGGTGCGTCTCAGCTCTGGTTGAAGAACCCGCCCTCTGCGATGCGGGCCTTGTCCTCCGCCGTGACATCGACGTTAGCAGGCGACAACAGGAACACCTTCTGCGTCACCCGCTCGATGCTGCCGTGAAGACCAAACACCAAACCGGCCGCAAAGTCGACAAGTCGCTTGGCGTCTGTGTCATCCATCTCAGTGAGATTCATGATCACCGGGGTGCCCTCACGGAAGTGTTCCCCGATGGTACGGGCTTCGTTGTAGGTCCGGGGATGGAGCGTGGTGATCCGGTACGGCTCTCGTTCGGACACGACCTTGGGCATGATCACCGGCGCGTTCTTCTCCAGGGACTGACGTTCTTGTGTGATGGATGCCACGGGCGCGATGCGCGCCGGACGGCTGGATTCCGCGGCGAGCGCCGTCGATCGGGCCACCGGCTCACGTTGCGCGGGCGGTTGCACGATTCGCACCTCTTCGTCCCTTTGGGACTGATGCGCGCCATGCGACTGGTGTGACGGTTCGTGCCGTCGGTGCTCCCGCTCGGGCTCCGGGTCCAGCTCGGGCTCGAAGTCGTCGTCGGGGTCGAATCCACGGCCGTCGTACCCATCGTCCTCCACGAGGCCGAGGTAGACCGCCATCTTGCGCATCGCGCCGGCCATGCTCTGAGTCCTCCGCTCTGTGGTGGATCGGCTGACGACTGCCAAGTGCCCGCGATCCACGGGGTCGTTGTGCCTGCCTTGGCGGGCATTGACCATATTTTCTGCTGTGGTCCGACTTCTTGGCGACGTTACCCGAGCCTGGGTCGGACTCCGAGTACCGCGGTGCCGACGCGCACATGTGTCGCTCCGGCCGCCACGGCCTGTTCGAGGTCCGCACTCATCCCTGCCGACACCATGGTTGCAGCCGGATGGGCCCGGCGCAGGTCGGTCGACAAATCCATGAGCCGCCCGAACGCCGCCTGTTCGCGTCCCGCGTATTCCCCGGTGAGCGGAGCGACGGTCATCAGACCGTCCAGCCGCAGTCCGGGAGCGTCGGCCACGAGCCGGGCCAACTCCTCGATCCCGGCGGGCGCGACGCCTCCGCGCTCGCCCCGCTCGCGCTCGCCCGCGTCGAGCGCGACCTGGACGAGACAGCCCACCTCGCGCCCGGTCCGCACCGCCTCCTTCGACAGCGCCGTCACCAGCCGGGCGCGATCGATGGACTGCACCACATCGGCATAACCCACCACGGAACGGACTTTGTTGGTCTGCAACTGACCGACAAAGTGCCACTTCAGGGGAAGATCCGCACACGCGGCGGCCTTCGGGGCGGCGTCCTGGTCCCGGTTCTCGGCGACGTGACGCACGCCGAGCTCCGACAGGATCCGCACATCGCTCGCCGGGTAGGTCTTGGTGACCACGATCAGGGTCACCTCGTCCCGCTCGCGCCCGGCCGCCGCACAGGCGGCGGCGATGCGCTGCTCCACTTTCGCCAGGTTCGCGGCGAGTTCGGTCTTACGTTCCGTCATGCCCGATCAGTCCAGCCAGACATAGCCGGCGAGCCGCCCGGTGGTGCGGTCGCGCCGGTAGGAGAAGTGGTCGCCCGACTCCAGGGTGCACACCGGAGACTGCGCCCGGTCGTCCACCCCGAGCCGTTCGAGCTGGGCGTGCACGCCGGCGCCCACGTCGACCGCCGGTGTGCCCCAACTCGTCACGGCGTGCGCGGCCGGCTCGACGGCGGCCACCTCGGCACGCATCGCCTCCGGCACCTCGTAGCACCGGCCGCACACGGCGGGGCCGGTGCGGGCGACGATCCGGCCCGGCTCGGCGCCGAGTTCGGCCATGGCCCGTACGACGGCGGGGACGACGCCCTTGATCATGCCGGGCCGCCCGGCGTGTGCGGCGGCCACCACACCGGCGACCGGGTCGGCCAGCAGGACCGGTACGCAGTCGGCGGTGAGGACCGCGAGGGCGAGCTCCCGGCGGGTGGTGACGAGGGCGTCGACCTCGGGGACGGGCCGCGCGCCCCAGGGCGCGTCCACGACGGCCACGTCGGCGCCGTGCACCTGGTTCATCCAGACGACGAGACCGGGGTCGAGCCCCAGTGTCTTCGCCGCCAGTTCCCGGTTCGCGCGCACCGATCCGGAATCGTCGCCGACCGCTCCGCCGAGGTTGAGCTCGTCATACGGAGCGGCGCTCACCCCGCCCCACCGGTCGGTGAAGGCGAAGTGCGCGCCGCTCACGCTCTCGCGCCGTCCTATCACTTCAGGAAGTCCGGCACGTCCAGCTCCTCGGCCGCGCTGTCCGAGTAGGTCCGCGGCGACGGCGGGACCGGCGGGGCCACCGGGATCTCGGCGACCGGCTCGGGCGCCGGCTCCGGCTCCTCCTTCGGCGTCACGCTGCCGAGCGAGCCGAAGGACGGGCGGCTCTCCGGCTGCCGTGCCGGAGCGGGCTCCTCGCGGCGGGCCGGGGCCGGCGAGGAGGAGGCCGAGCCGAGGACGTTGTCCCGGCGGGCCGGCGGCTGGCCGCCGTCGAATCCGGCCGCGATCACGGTGACCCGGACCTCGTCGCCGAGGGCGTCGTCGATGACGGCGCCGAAGATGATGTTGGCCTCGGGGTGGGCCGCCTCGCTGACCAGCTGGGCCGCCTCGTTGATCTCGAACAGGCCGAGGTCCGAACCGCCGGAGATGGAGAGCAGCACGCCCCGGGCGCCGTCGATGGACGCCTCCAGCAGCGGCGAGGAGATCGCCATCTCGGCGGCGGCCACCGCGCGGTCGTCGCCGCGGGCCGAGCCGATGCCCATCAGGGCGGAACCCGCCTCGGACATGACCGACTTCACGTCGGCGAAGTCGAGGTTGATCAGGCCGGGGGTGGTGATGAGGTCGGTGATGCCCTGGACACCGGAGAGCAGGACCTGGTCGGCGGACTTGAAGGCGTCCAGGACCGAGACCTGGCGGTCCGAGATGGACAGCAGCCGGTCGTTCGGGATGACGATGAGGGTGTCCACCTCCTCGCGCAGCTCGGCGATGCCGTCCTCGGCCTGGTTCGCGCGGCGCCGTCCCTCGAAGGTGAACGGGCGCGTGACCACGCCGATGGTGAGGGCGCCCAGCGAGCGCGCGATGTTGGCCACGACCGGCGCCCCGCCGGTGCCGGTGCCGCCGCCCTCACCGGCCGTCACGAAGACCATGTCGGCCCCCTTGAGGACCTCCTCGATCTCCTCGCGGTGATCCTCGGCGGCCTTGCGGCCGACGGCCGGGTTGGCTCCGGCGCCGAGTCCGCGGGTGAGTTCACGGCCGACGTCGAGCTTCACGTCGGCGTCGCTCATCAACAGCGCCTGTGCGTCGGTGTTGATGGCGATGAACTCGACGCCCTTGAGACCGACCTCGATCATCCGGTTGATGGCATTGACACCACCGCCGCCGACACCGATGACCTTGATGACTGCGAGGTAGTTCTGCGGTGCTGCCACGTCGAAGGCCTCTCGCCTCGAATTACGTTGTCGTCGCCGGGCGGTTTCCCGCACCGGGACGACGGATGCCGAATGGGACGGTCCGAACGCCGACCCGAACCCTAACCTTGAAGTTTAGGGTTACCAGTGTGTCTGTTCCCTGGAGTCTTCTGAACAGGACACTAAGTCGACAAGTGGCGCCCGTTCAACGAACACGCCGAACCTCCCGTTTTTCTTTTCACCCTATGTGATCAGCCATAGCGGTGCCCAACCAGGGTGCTGGCCTGCGCTGATGTGCGTCAACTCCCCGATGACGCAGGGGCGGTGGGCACGCTGACATCGAAGTGCCGTGCGCCGGGAGCTGCTTTCATGAGTGCTGTGAGGGCCCGTGCCTTGGCTCGGCCCCCCTCGCCGCTGCCCCACGCGACCGAGCGTCCGTCGCCCAACTCCAGCGAGATGTCGTCGTAGGAACGGACTTGAACGGTCCGGGTCTGCCGCGCCACCGCGGCCGGCAGGTCGCCGCCGACCCGCACCGCCTCGCGCACCAGCCGGTCGGTGCCGAAGCGCCGGAAGCTCGCGGCGCCGGAACCGGCACGGGAGGCGGTCAGTTCCAGGACCGGAACGCCTTTCGGCGCCTGCGAAACCGTGGCGAACCGGACACCGTCGTCGTCGACTTCCACAAACGTCCCGGCTTTCCGGACAAGGAGCACCGGGGTGCGTTCGGTGACTTTCAGGCCGATTCCGTGGGGCCAGGAACGGACGACGTCAACGGTGTCGATCCGGGGCAGTTTCCGGCGGAGCCGGGCCTCGACGGCCGCCGTGTCGACGGAGACCAGCGGTGCCCCGACCGGCACGGAGGCGGCCTCGCGCACATCGGCGGGGGTCAGCATCCGGGTGCCGGAGACCGAGACGTGCTCCAGGCGCAGCCACGAGGAGCCGTACAGCAACCAGGCGCAGCCGCCCACGAGGAGCACCAGTGCGGCGGCCAGGACGACGAGGGCGCGGAGGCGGCGTGTGCCGGACCGCCGCGTGGGCGGCGGGCCGGACGACTCCTGCTGGCGGTCACCGCGCTCGGCGGTCGTCGGTCCGGCCACGCTCACAGCCCTTTCGTCATACGGTCCTAACGGCGTGAGGCGATCGCCTCGTACACCATGCCGACGAGCAGCTCGTCGGCGTCCCGGCGGCCGAACTCACCGGCGGCGCGGGACATCTCGTACAGCCGGTGCGGGTCGGCGAGCACGGGCAGAACGGTCTGCTGCACCCATTCCGGGGTGAGTTCCGCGTCGTCGACCAGGAGTCCACCGCCGGCCTTGACCACCGGCTGGGCGTTCAGCCGCTGTTCGCCGTTGCCGATGGGCAGCGGGACGTAGGCGGCCGGGAGACCGACGGCGGAGAGTTCGGCGACGGTCATCGCGCCCGCGCGGCAGAGCATCATGTCGGCCGCGGCGTACGCGAGGTCCATCCGGTCCAGGTAACTTACCGGGATGTATGGGGGCATTCCCGGCATCTGCTGCACCTGCGGCAGTTCGTTCTTCGGGCCGACCGCGTGCAGGATCTGGATGCCGGCCTGCTGGAGCCACGGGGCGACCTGCTGGACGACCTCGTTGAGGCGCCGGGCGCCCTGCGAGCCGCCCGAGACGAGCAGCGTGGGCAGGTTGGGGTCGAGGCCGAAGCGGGCGCGGGCCTCGGGGCGGACGGCGGCGCGGTCCAGGGTGGCGATGGAGCGGCGCAGCGGGATGCCGATGTAGCGGGCGTCGCGCAGCTTGCTGTCCGGGGTGGAGACGGCGACCCGGGCCGCGTACCGCGAGCCGATCTTGTTGGCCAGGCCGGGGCGGGCGTTGGCCTCGTGGATCACGATGGGCACGCCCAGGCGCTTGGCGGCCAGGTAGCCGGGCAGGGCGACGTAGCCGCCGAAGCCGACCACGCAGTCCGCCTTGGTGCGCTCCAGGATCTGCTCGGCCGCCTTGATGGTCCCGCGCAGCCGGCCCGGGACGGTGATCAGCTCGGGCGTGGGCTTGCGGGGCAGCGGCACGGCGGGGATCAGCGCCAGCTCGTAGCCGCGCTCCGGGACGAGTCGGGTCTCAAGTCCGCGTTCCGTGCCGAGGGCCGTGATGCCCACGGTCGGGTCCTGCCTGCGCAGGGCGTCCGCGAGGGCGAGCGCGGGCTCGATGTGGCCGGCGGTCCCCCCACCAGCGAGTACGACATGCACCGAAATTCACCGCTCTCCGGACGTACGCGCCACCGAGGCACGCCGTCGCATCGTGTTCCATCTCCGAGGCCCCCGATCCATCCTGGCGCCTCCAGCCCGCTTTCTACCAAAGCGAGGTTGCCTCATCGCAAGCGCCGCCCGCGCAGCGGGCTCGTCGCGTGCGAAGGCGATCAGCAGCCCGATGGCGAACATGGTCGGCAGCAGGGCGGACCCTCCGTAGGAGAACAGCGGGAGGGGGACGCCGGCGATCGGCAGCAGGCCGAGCACCGCACCGATGTTGATCACCGCCTGAGCGGTGATCCACGTGGTCACGCCTCCCGCGGCGTACCTCACGAAGGGGTCCTCCGTGCATCCGGCCACGCGGATACCCGCATAGCCTAGAGCCGCGAACAGGGCGAGTACCGACAGCGTCCCCGCGAGGCCCAGTTCCTCACCGGTGACGGCGAAGATGAAGTCTGTGTGGGCTTCGGGTAGTTGGCCCCATTTTTCCACACTCGCGCCGAGGCCGGATCCGAAGAGTCCGCCGGAGGCGAGGGCGTAGATGCCGTGCACGGCCTGCCAGCAGTCGGCCACCCCGGCCTTGGGCTCGGTGGCGCCGATGCAGGCCAGCCGGGCCATGCGGTTGGGGCTGGTCTTGATGAGGACCCCGCCGATCAGAGCGGCGATGGTCAGCACCCCGGCGAACAGCCGGGTGGGCGCCCCGGCGAGCCAGAGCAGGCCGAACAGGATCGCCGTGAGGATGATCGCGGTGCCCATGTCGCCGCCGAGCATGATCAGGCCCAGCAGCAGGAAGGCGACCGGGACCAGTGGCACCAGCATGTGCTTCCACTGGGTCAGCAGCTTCCGCTCCTGCTTGCGGGCGATCAGGTCGGCGCCCCACAGGACGAGGGCGAGCTTGCCGAACTCGCTGGGCTGGATCTGGAAGGAGCCGCCGAGGGAGATCCAGTTCTGGTTGCCGTTGATCGACATCCCTATCCCGGGCACCTGCACCAGGGCCATCATGAAGACGGCGCCGGCCAGGATCGGGTAGGCGAGCGCACGGTGCAGTTTCACCGGCATGCGGGAGGCCGCGAACAGCAGTGCGCCGCCGATGAGCGCGGCCAGGGCCTGTTTGCGGAAGAAGTACGACCCGGGGAGCGAGAGCTGGAGCGCGGTGATCTGGGAGGCCGAGTAGACCATCACCAGGCCCAGCACGGTGATCAGCAGGCTGCCGCCGAGGATCAGGTAGTAGGCGGTCAGCGGGCGGTCCCAGGCCTTGCGCGCCCGCGTGTAGAGCCGCAGCACGGGGTTCTCGCGCGTGGGCCGGGCGGCGGCGGGACGGCGGGGCGCCCGCTGTACGGGCGGTCGGCCGGTACGGCTACCGGGCATCAGCGCCTCCAGTGAACGTCGACCGTCCCACGCGTCCCTCCCAAGATCCGCCCGGCAGGCGGCCGGGTCAGGCGCCGAGTTCGCGGACCGCCTCCGCGAACGCGTCACCGCGCTCGTTGTAGTTGGTGAACATGTCCATGGAGGCACAGGCCGGGGCCAGCAGCACCGTGTCACCGGGCTGTGCGAGCCGCTTCGCTTCCGTCACCGCCTGGAGCATCGCCCCAGTGTCGGTCCGTTCGAGGTCCACGACGGGTACTTCCGGGGCGTGTCGCGCGAGGGCCTCGCGGATCAGGGCTCGATCGGCGCCGATCAGGACGGCACCGCGCAGCCGCTTCGCCGACCTGGCGACCAGTTCGTCGAAGGTCGCGCCCTTCGCCAGACCACCAGCAATCCATACAATCGGCTCATATGACGCCAACGAGGCTTCTGCGGCATGGGTGTTGGTGGCCTTGGAGTCGTCGACGTAGGCCACGCCGTCGATGTCCGCGACGTGCGCGATGCGGTGCGCGTCGGGACGGAAGGCGCGCAGACCGTCGCGGACGGCCGCGGCGGGCACCCCGAAGGCGCGCGCGAGGGCTGCGGCGGCAAGGGCGTTGGCGATGTTGTGCGGGGCCGGCGGCTCGACGTCGGAGACCTCGGCCAGCTCCTGCGCGTTCTTGTACCGGTTCTCCACGAAGGCCCGGTCGACCAGGATGCCGTCCACGACGCCGAGTTGGGACGGGCCGGGGGCGCCGAGGGTGAACCCGACGGCCCGGCAGCCCTCCTCGACGTCGGCCTCGCGCACCAGGTCCTCGGTGCGCGGGTCGGCCGTGTTGTAGACGCAGGCGACCTGGTTGCCCTCGTAGATGCGGCCCTTGTCGGCCGCGTAGGCCTCCATGGAGCCGTGCCAGTCGAGGTGGTCCGGGGCGAGGTTCAGCACGGCCGCCGAGTGGGCGCGCAGGGAGGGCGCCCAGTGCAGCTGGTAGCTGGACAGCTCCACGGCGAGCACGTCGTACGGCTCCTCGCCGAGGACCGCGTCCAGCAGCGAGACGCCGATGTTGCCGACGGCGGCCGTGCGCAGCCCGGCGGCCCGCAGGATCGAGGCCAGCATCTGCACGGTGGTGGTCTTGCCGTTGGTGCCGGTCACGGCGAGCCAGGGGGCCGCGTCGGGCCCGCGCAGGCGCCAGGCCAGTTCCACGTCGCCCCAGACGGGCACGCCCGCCTCCCCGGCCGCCAGGAAGAGCGGCTTGTCGGGCTTCCAGCCCGGGGCGGTGACGATCAGCTCGGTGCCCTCGGGCAGGGTCGCGCCGTCGCCCAGGCGCACGGTGACACCGAGCGCCTCCAGTTCGGCCGCCTGCTCACGCGCGCGTGCGTCGTCGCCGTCGTTGACGACCGTGACGATCGCGCCGCGCGCGTGCAGCACCCTGGCCGCCGGGACGCCGGAGACTCCGAGTCCGGCGACGGTGACGTGCTTGCCCTGGAACTCCGAAAGCCCTGTGGGCACCGAGGAGGTCACTTGTCCGCTGCCCATCCCGCGTAGAAGAGGCCGAGTCCGACGATCACGCAGATCCCCTGGATGATCCAGAAGCGGACCACCACCAGGACTTCGGACCAGCCCTTGAGTTCGAAGTGGTGCTGGAGCGGTGCCATCCGGAAGACGCGTTTCCCGGTGAGCCGGAACGAGCCGACCTGGATGACGACCGACATGGTGATGAGGACGAACAGGCCGCCCATGATGGCCACCAGCAGCTCCGTGCGGGAGAGGATGGCCAGGCCCGTGAGCACACCGCCGAGGGCGAGCGAACCCGTGTCCCCCATGAAGATCTTGGCGGGCGAGGTGTTCCACCACAGGAAGCCCAGGCAGGCGCCCATCAGCGCGGAGGCGACGACCGCGAGGTCCAGCGGGTCGCGCACCTCGTAGCAGGCGTTCGGGTTCGTCAGGGTCTGCGCGTTGGCGCACGACTCCTGGAACTGCCAGACGCCGATGAACGTGTAGGCGCCGAAGACGAGGACGGAGGCACCGGTCGCCAGACCGTCGAGACCGTCCGTCAGGTTCACGCCGTTCGACATCGCCAGGATCATGAACAGCGCCCAGACCACGAACAGCACCGGGCCGATCGACCAGCCGAAGTCGGTGATGAACGACAGCTTGGTGGACGCCGGGGTGTTGCCGCGGGAGTCGGAGAACATCAGCGACAGCACGGCGAAGCCGATGCCGACGATGAGCTGGCCGGCCATCTTCGCCTTGGCCCGCAGACCCAGCGACCGCCGCTTGACGATCTTGATGTAGTCGTCCAGGAAGCCGACCAGGCCCATGCCGAACATCAGGCCGAGGACCAGCAGACCCGAGTAGGTCGGGGCGTAGCCGGTGATGAGCTTGCTGAGGAAGTACGCCGCGATCGTCGCCAGGATGAAGGCGATGCCGCCCATGGTCGGCGTACCGCGCTTGCTGGCGTGCTCACGCGGGCCGTCGTCCCGGATGTACTGGCCGTAGCCCTTGCGGGCGAGGAGCTTGATCAGCAGCGGGGTGCCGACCAGCGTCAGGAAGAGGCCGATGACTCCCGAGAACAGGATCTGCTTCATCATCGGGCATCGACCCCGCCCTCGACGAGCGCCTGGGCGACGCCCTCGAGCCCCACCGAACGGGAGGCCTTCACGAGTACGACGTCCCCCGGGCGCAACTCGCTGCGCAACAGGTCGACCGCCGCCTGTGCGTCGGACACGTGCACCGACTCCTCACCCCACGAACCCTCGTTATATGCGCCCAGTTGCAGCCAGGAGGCCTCAATCCCCCCGACCGCGACGAGCTTGCTGACGTTGAGCCGGACGGCGAGCCGTCCGACGGCGTCGTGCTCGGCGAGCGCCTCGTCCCCCAACTCGGCCATCTTGCCGAGCACCGCCCACGTGCGGCGCCCCTTGCCCATGGCCGCGAGCGCCCTGAGGGCGGCCCGCATGGACTCGGGGTTGGCGTTGTAGGCGTCGTTGACGATGGTCACGCCGTCCGGGCGCTCGGTGACCTCCATCCGCCAGCGGGAGAGGGAGCCCGCCTCGGAGAGCGCGAGGGCGATCTCTTCCGCGGACATGCCCAGCTCATGGGCGACGGCGGCCGCGGCGAGCGCGTTCGACACGTGGTGCTCACCGTACAGGCGCATGGTCACATCGCTTGCACCGGAGGGTGTGTGAAGCCTGAAGGCGGGCTGTCCGCTGTCCGTGAGTCGTACGTTCTCGGCGCGTACGTCCGCTTCGGCCGACTCTCCGAAAAGGACCACCTTCGCCTTGGTACGGGAGGCCATGGCGCGCACCAGCGGGTCGTCGGCGTTGAGGATCGCGGCGCCGCCGTCGGTCGCCGCGGGGAGCGCCTCGACGAGTTCGCCCTTGGCCTGGGCGATCTGCTCGCGGCCGCCGAACTCGCCGATGTGGGCGCTGCCTACGTTGAGCACCAGGCCGATCCGCGGCGGGGTCAGCTCGGCGAGGTAGCGGATGTGGCCGATACCCCGGGCGCCCATCTCCAGGACCAGGAACCGGGTTTCCGCGGTCGCGGACAGGGCGGTCAGCGGCAGCCCGATCTCGTTGTTGAGCGAGCCGGGCGTGAACACGGTCGGCGCCTTGCGCCGGAGCACCTGGGCGATGAGGTCCTTGGTGCTGGTCTTGCCCGCCGAGCCGGTCAGGGCGACGAGGGTCGCGCCGAGCCGTCGTACGACATGGCGGGCGAGGGCGCCGAGGGCGGTCTGGACGTCCTCGACCACGATCGCGGGCACGCCGACGGGCCGGGACGCCAGCACGGCGGCCGCACCGGCCTTGACGACCTCCTGCGCGTAGTCGTGGCCGTCGGCGCGCTCGCCGACGAAGGCCACGAAGAGGCTGCCTTCGCGGACCTCCCGGGAGTCCCGGACGACCGGTCCCGTGACCTGGACGGACGGATCCGGTATGTCGTGCGTCTGCCCGCCGACGACTTCGGCGATCTCGGCGAGGGAGAGGGCGATCACAAGTTCATCCCTGGGTCTTCTGGATAGCTTCGCGAAGTACCTGGCGGTCGTCGAAGGGACGGATCACGCCGGCGATGTCCTGGCCCTGCTCGTGGCCCTTGCCCGCGACCAGCACGGTGTCGCCGGCCTGGGCGCGGCCCACGGCGGCGGCGATCGCGGCGGCCCGGTCCTCGAACAGGAGCACCTCGCCACGCTCGTGGGCCGGCACGGAGGCCGCGCCCTGGAGCATGGTCGCGAGGATCGCCAGGGGGTCCTCGGAGCGGGGGTTGTCGGAGGTCAGTACGGCCGTGTCGGACAGCCGGGCCGCGGCGGCGCCCATCGGGGCGCGCTTGGTCCGGTCACGGTCGCCGCCGCAGCCGAGGACCACGTGCAGCCGGCCCTTGGTGACCTTGCGCAGCGCCTTGAGCACCGACTCGACCGCGTCGGTCTTGTGGGCGTAGTCGACGACGGCGAGGTAGGGCTGACCGGCGTCCACGCGCTCCAGGCGGCCGGGGACGCCCGGCACGGCGGCGATGCCGTCGGCGGCGGTCTGCGGGTCGAGACCGGCCACGGCGAGGGCGACGATCGCCGCGAGGGTGTTCGCCACGTTGAAGGGACCGGCGATCGGCGACCTGGCGTGGACGCGCCGGCCTTCGGGGCCGAGCACGGTGAACGTCGAGTCCATGGGACCGACCTGGACGTCCTCGGCGCGCCAGTCGGCGTCGGGGTGGCCCTCGGCGGAGAAGGTGACCACCGGGACGGTAGCCTCCGCGGCGAGCCGGCGGCCGTACTCGTCGTCGGTGTTGACCACGCCGAGTCTGCTGCGTTCCGGGGTGAAGAGCTGCGCCTTGGCCCGGAAGTAGTCCTCCATGTCGGAGTGGAACTCCATGTGTTCCGGGCTGAGGTTGGTGAAGACGGCGATGTCGAAGACACAGCCGTCGACCCGGCCGAGGACCAGCGCGTGGCTGGAGACCTCCATGGCGACCGCGTCCACACCGCGTTCGCGCATGACCGCGAACAGGGCCTGCAGGTCGGTGGCTTCGGGGGTGGTGCGCTCGGACTTGATGCGCTCCTCGCCGATGCGCATCTCGACGGTCCCGATGAGACCGGTGCTGCGCGTGGTGCGCAGACCGCCCTCGACCAGGTAGGCGGTGGTGGTCTTGCCCGAGGTGCCGGTGATGCCGATCTGGAGCAGGTCCCGGCCGGGACGGCCGTAGATCGTGGCCGCCAGTTCGCCCATCCGTGCGCGCGGGTCGTCCACCACCAGGACCGGCAGTCCGGTCGCGGCGGCGCGCTCGGCGCCGGTCGGGTCGGTGAGCACGGCGACCGCGCCGAGGCCGGCGGCCTGGGTGACGAAGTCGGCGCCGTGCAGGCGGGCGCCCGGGAGGGCGGCGTACAGGTCGCCGGGGCGGACGGCGCGCGAGTCGTGGGTGATCCCCGTGATCTCGGCGGCGGCGGCCGGAGCGGCGGCACCCAGCTGATCGGCCAGTTCCGCGAGAGGTGTGGCGGAGACCTGGACCGGACGCGGCGGTCCCGGATATGTCACGGAAGCGCCCTTCTGGGTGGTTTGGGACTGATCAGCGTGTGGCACGGCGGTGAGCGTACCGGGCGCACCCGCTCCGGAGCGAAGTGAGGGGCCAGGGGTGCCCTGGTTCCCGGGGTTCGGGCTGTTCGTCGTCACGAGTGGGTTCCTGGTGGTCGTTCGCGTGTGCTGATCAGGGCTTGTAGTCGACGGGCAGGCTGGCGGGCCTCGCCCCGGTCGGCGGGACCTGGAGGGTCTTCAGGGCGAACTCCATCACCTGCTTGTAGATCGGGCCGCAGATCTGGCCGCCGTAGTAGCTGCCCGACGTGGCGTTCTGGATCGCGCAGTAGACGGTGATCCGCGGGTTGTCCGCGGGTGCGAATCCGGCGAAGGACGAGGTGTAGCCGTGGTAGCGGCCGGTGGCCGGATCCACGCGGTTGGCCGTACCGGTCTTGCCAGCGACCCGGTACCCGGGGATACGGGCCTTGATGCCGGTCCCCTGCTCGTCGTCCACGACGGACTCCAGCATCTGGGCGAGGGTCTTCGCCGTCTTCGCGCTGACCACACGGGTCTTCTTGGGCTGCGGGACGGGTGCGAAGCGTCCGTCGGCGCCCTTGGTCCCGCGTACCAGGGTCGGCTCGACGCGGACACCGCCGTTGGCGATCGTCGAGTACACGGAGGCGGCCTGCATTGCGCTGAGCGAGAAGCCCTGGCCGAAAGGAATCGTGTACTGCTGCGACGTGGACCACTTCGCGGCGGGCGCGAGGATGCCCCTGGTCTCGCCGGGGAAGCCGAGCCCGGTGGCGCCGCCGATGCCGAACTTGCGCAGGTACGAGTAGAGGACCTTGTTGGCCTCCGGCTGGGTCCGGCCGAGCTGGCCGGTGGCGAGGATGGTGCCGATGTTGCTGGACTTGGCGAGCACGCCGTTGAGGGTGAGGTACCAGGTGCCGTGGTCGACGTCGTCCTGGAAGAGCCGGTCGCCGCGGTGCAGCCGGTTCGGCACGACGACGTGGGTGAGCGGTGTGGCCGCGTTCCGTTCGAGCACGGCCGCCATCGACATCACCTTGGCGGTGGAGCCGGGCTCGAAGGCGTCCTGGACGGCTGCGTTGCCCATGGCCTCCCCGTCGGCCTTCGACAGGTCGTTGGGGTCGAAACCGGGTGAGTTGGCCATGGCCAGGATCTCGCCGGTGCGGGTGTCCTGGACGATGACGTAGCCGCGGTCCGCCCTGGACTTCTTCACCTGCTCGGTGATGGCGTTCTGGGCGGCCCACTGGATGTCGCGGTCGATGGTGAGTTCGACGTCGGAGCCCGGTACCGCGGGGATCTCCGTCGAGCCGGCCGTGGGCACCTCGCGCCCGCCCGACTGGGCGTAGCGGAGCTGGCCGTCCTTGCCCGACAGCCGCTTGTCCAGCTCCTGTTCGATGCCGCCGCCGCCCCGGCCGTCGGCGTTGACCCAGCCCAGTATCCCGGCGGCGAGGTCGCCGTTGGGGTACACGCGCTGGCTGCTCGGGTCGGCGAAGACGCCGGCGAGCACGTTGACCGTGCTCTTGTCGGTCTCGGCCTTCTTGGTGAGCGCGGCCTTCAGGTCCCTGATCTGCTTCCAGACCTGCGGCGTCCGGCGGGTGGCGAGCCGGGTGTAGCGCGACAGCTTGTTCGCGGGCCTGAGCTTCCTGGCGATCGCCGCCTGGTCCTGGCCAAGGATCGGCGCGAGCAGCGCCGCGGCCTGCTCCGGTCCGTTGCCGATCTTCAGCTGCTTGGCGGTGAACATCGTCGGGTCGGCCGTGATGTCGTAGGCGTCCTCGCTGATGGCGAGGGCCACGCCGTTGCGGTCGGTGATGCCGCCGCGCTCGGCGGCCAGGGTGTGCACGACATAGCGGTTCTGCACGGCCTTGGCGGCGTACGCGGCGGCGTCGACGGCCTGGACCTGGAGCAGCCGTACGACGAAGGCGAGCATCACCAGGGTGAGCCCGAGGCCGACCATGCGCAGCCGGGGCCGCGGGCTGCCGAGCCGGAGGACCGGTGCGGGCGGGGGCCGGTACGCGCTGGGCCGGCGGGCCGGTCGGGCGCCGGGGCCGGGCTGGCGCCGGACGGCGCCCCTCGGACGGGGCGGCTTCGCGGGGCCGGGCACGCGGCGGCGCGGCGGTTCCCTGTCGGACACTTCCGTCACCTGCCGGGGGTCGGGGTGGGTGCGGGTGAGCGGGCTCTGACCAGGGCGCGGGC
>NZ_JAJSZC010000179.1:0-16428 GCF_036815105.1 Streptomyces sp. IBSBF 3136 | reverse complement strand
GTGCTCGGCGGGGAGTGGGGCGGGGCGGTGCTGCTGACCGCCGAGCACGCGCCCGCCGGACGGCGCGCCCTGTGGTCGAGCTTCCCTCAGGTGGGGCCCGCGCTGGGCTTCGTGCTCGCCAACGGGTTGATGCTCGCCCTGTCGGCGGGGCTGTCCGAGGCGCAGTTCGCGCAGTGGGGCTGGCGGGTGCCGTTCTGGGCGGCCGCCGTGCCGGCTCTGGCCGGGCTGTGGCTGCGCTCGTCGCTCCCGGAGAGTCCGCGGTTCCTGGAGATCGACGACCACGCGCGCGTGCCGCTCGTCGAGTTGGTACGGCACCACGGGCGGCTGGTGCTGCTGGCCGCCGGGGCGCTGGCCGCCGGGTACGCGGTGTTCTACGCGGTGACGACCTGGTCGCTGGCGTACGCGACGGAGCGGCTCGGGGTGAGCCGTACCGTCATGCTGACCTGCGTCATGGCCGCGGTGGTGGTGAAGGGTGCGCTCACGCCCCTCATGGCGCTGCTCGGGGACCGGTACGGGCGGCGCCCCCTGTGCCTGACGGGGTGTGCGGCCTGCGCGGTGTGGATGCTGCCGATGGTCTCCCTGCTGGCGACCGGCGAGCCGCTGCTGATGTTCCTGGGCATCCTGGGCGCGCTGATCGGCTTCATCACCATGTTCGCGGTGATCGCCGCCTATCTGCCGGAGCTGTTCGAGGCGCGGGTGCGCTGTACGGGTGCCGCGGTCGGCTACAACCTCGGCGGTGTCGTCGGCGGCGCGCTCACCCCGATCGTGGCGACGGCGCTGGCCGCGCACGGCGGGCGTGTCCCGTGGGGTGTGGGTGTCTATCTGACCGGGATCTGCCTGCTCAGCCTCGGCTGCTTCGCGCTGCTTCCGGAGACACGACCGGTGCCGGCGCCTGCGGTGGAGCCGGCGACCGGCTGACCTCGTGGGGCCGTGCTAGGGGTTGATCGCCAGTTCCAGGTAGGCCGCGAACAGCACCAGGTGGACGCCGCCCTGCAGAGGGGTGGCCCGGCCGGGCACCACGGTCAGCGAACTGACCACCACGGTGAGCGCGAGCAGCAGCATGTCCGTGGAGCCGAGGCCGAGTACGAGCGGCCCGGGCAACCAGACGGAGGCGAGGGCGACGGCGGGGATGGTCAGGCCGATGCTGGCCATCGCGGAGCCGAGGGCGAGGTTGAGGCTGGTCTGTACCCGGTCGCGGCGTGCGGAGCGCAGTGCGGCGATCGTCTCGGGGAGCAGCACGAGCAGAGCGATGATCACACCGACGACGGCCTGGTTGAGGCCGGCCGCCTTCACCCCGGACTCGATGGTGGGCGACACACCTTTCGCCAGGCCGACCACGCCGACGAGGGCGAGGCCGAGCAGGCCGAGACTGGTCCAGGCGGTGCGCGCGGAGGGTGCCGCGGCGTGGTGGTCGCCGGTGATGACGTCACCCTGCCGGGTGATCGGCAGGAAGTAGTCGCGGTGCCGCACGGTCTGGGTGGCGACGAACAGGCCGTAGAGGATCAGTGAGGACAGCGCGGCGAACATCAACTGCACGCTGGAGAACTCGGGGCCCGGCTTGCTGGTGGTGAAGGTCGGCAGCACCAGGCTGAGCGTGGCCAGTGTCGCCACCGTGGCCAGGGCGGCGCCGGTGCCCTCGGGGTTGAAGACGGCCGTACCGTGCCGCAGGGAGGCGACCAGGAGACAGAGCCCGACGATGCCGTTGCAGGTGATCATCACGGCGGCGAACACGGTGTCCCGGGCCAGCGTGGCACTCTTGTCGCCGCCGTCGACCATGAGGGTGACGATCAGCGCCACCTCGATGACCGTGACGGCGATGGCGAGGACCAGGGAGCCGAAGGGTTCGCCGACCCGGTGGGCGACCACCTCGGCGTGGTGCACCGCCGCGAGTACGGCGCCCGCAAGGATCAGGGTGACCAGACCGACGACCGCTCCGGGCAGGCCGCGTCCCCAGGTGAAGATCAGCAGGACCACCGCGAGCACCGGCACGAGGACCGTCCACTGCCCCGCGAGCGCCGTGAGCCGTTTGATCATGCCGCGATCGTTGCAGACAGTTACATGATTCGCATTCCGTTCTTTCCGGATCCCGGGTCATCCTTTCCTCTGCGAGTCACCTACTCCTGAACGGGGCACCGGGCGCCGGGCACGGCCGGTGCCCCCAGATCGGGTGATGGTTCACGTCATCTCGCCCGGTCAGGCGTCGACGCTGTTCCTGCTGTCCCTGCTCTCGCCGCTGCCCTTGCCGTCCTCCGCCGAGCCCTCGCCGGTGCCGAGCGCCGCGTCGGCGGCCGCCTCCTTCCTGGTGGCCAGCAGGCTGGTGATCGTCGTGACCACGAGGACCGCGCAGATCACGCCCAGGGAGATCGGGGTGCTGATCTCGGGAACGTGGACGCCGGACTCGTGCAGTGCGTGCAGGACCAGCTTGACGCCGATGAAGCCGAGGATGACCGACAGGCCGTACGACAGGTGGACCAGCTTCTTCAGCAGGCCGCCGATGAGGAAGTACAGCTGGCGCAGGCCCATCAGGGCGAAGGCGTTGGCGGTGAAGACGATGTACGGGTCCTGGGTCAGACCGAAGATCGCGGGGATGGAGTCGAGTGCGAACAGCACGTCCGTGGTGCCTATGGCGAGCATCACGACCAGCATCGGGGTCATGACCCGCTTGCCGTTCTGCTCGATCCAGAGCTTGGTGCCGTGGTAGCGGTCGGCCACACCGAACCTGCGCTCGGCGGCCTTCAGCAGCTTGTTCTCCTCGAACTCCTCGTCCTCGTCGTCGGCGCGGGCCTCCTGGACGAGCTTCCAGGCGGTCCAGATCAGGAAGGCGCCGAAGAGGAAGAACACCCAGGAGAAGCTGGCGATGATCGCCGCTCCGGCCGCGATGAACACGGCCCGCAGGACCAGGGCTATGAGGACGCCGACGAGCAGCACCCGCTGCTGATACTGGGAGGGCACCGCGAACTTCGCCATGATCAGGACGAAGACGAAGAGGTTGTCGACGCTCAGCGACTTCTCGGTGATGAAGCCCGCGAAGAACTCGCCGGCCGGCTGTCCGCCGCCGAAGAGGAACAGGCCCAGCCCGAAGAGGCCGGCCAGGGCGATCCAGACGACGGTCCAGATGCCCGCTTCCTTGATCGACACGTCATGGGGCTTGCGCCCGATGAAGAAGTCGACCGCGATCAGGGCGGCGAGACCCACGATGGTCAGGACCCACAGGGTCATGGAGACTTCCATTGCACCTCCGGCAATACGTCATGGCGAACACGTTCGCGTGGTCACTGCCGGAGGTCTCTTCCACCCGGGGCGGGCCGACGCCCCGGGATCCACCTCGGTCCGTACTGACGGGTGCGTCGCAGTCAGGGAGTACTCCCCTCCGTGCGGAAAACAGTACCCCAATCACCAAGGAAAGGTAAAGCAGTAGGTAAAGAAGCTTCCAAAATTGCAGCTCAGAGGCGCTTTACTTGCCCTTGGTTCGGGCTTCTGTCAGCTCCGTGAGCACCTGCACCAGCACCCTGCTCCCAGGCGGCACGAGGCAGGGCTCGTACGTCCAGGCGTGGCCGACCCACGGGTCGGCGAGGTGGTCGTCCGGCACGGGGGTGAGTCGCATGAGCGAACGCCACAGCGGGTCGAGCAACGGGCCGTAGGCCTCGGCGTCCTCGCGGTCCGCCACCATCATCAGGTGCACACCGACGGCCGGTCCCTCGTCGGCGAGATAGCGCAGCCTGGTCACGGCCCGGTCGTCGAAGCCGTGCGGGAAGTCGTTGACGATCAGCAACTGCTGGGCGGTGTCGACGTCGGGCGGCAGCGCTTCGGCGGCGCCGCCGCGGACCGCCATCTGCGTGAGGTCGACCCGCCGGGTCAGCCGCTCCAGCACCTCCGTCACGCCCGCCGCTCCCCTCGCGGGCGGGCCCGCCACAGCACCCGTGCCGGTCAGCGGCATCAGTGCCTCGGCGCCGGCTCCGGCCGGGTCGACGACCTGGACGGCGAACTCCCCCGCCGGGTGGACGGCGAGCAGCCGGGCCGCGAGCGCCACCGCGCTCTCCATGGCCAGTCGACGTGTGGAGGCGGAGTCGTGGAAGGTGTCGTCGGGCCCCTCCAGGGGCCCGCTGTCGATCCACAGCCCGCGCTCCAGCGGCAGCCTGGCCAGCAGCGGAATGCGCAGCAGGGGGTTCTCGGGGAGGCAGAGATCGCCGAGCCGCAGGGCCATCGGCGGCTCGGCCGGTACCCGGTAGCCGTGCCAGACGGGGTTGTCCCAGCGGGCGTAGGCCGGTGGGAGAGCCGGCTCGACGACTTCGGACTCGGCGGTGAGCTGGGCGAGGTCACGGTCGAAGGCGGCCCGTGCCTGGTCGGTGAGCTGGGTGTGCCGGGCCTGGGCCGCCTCGCGCGCGGCGTCTCCCGCAGCGCCGAGCCGGTTGCGCGGATCGGCCAGGACCTGGTCGAGCTCCTTCTCCAGCCGGGAGTCGGCGAAGTCGACGGCGCTGCGGTACGCGGCCGTGGTGCGGGCCAGGTCCTCGAACATGCCCCAGACCTGGTTGTACAGCCGCTCCTCCATCGACCAGCCGACCGCGTCGCCCGCCACCGGCGGCGCGGGCTGCCCGTCCGGGACCGGCGCCTCCGAGGACAGGGACGGTGCGGAGCCGGCAGGGCGGCGGGGGTGGCTGTAGTCGATCGGGCCGCCTGTTGACCACCCGTCCTCCGGCTGCCGGGCATCGGGCGAAGCCGCCTGCTGCCGCGCGGTGGGGCCGGAAGCGTCCTGGGACCGCGGCGCCGGAACCGCGCGGGCGAGGCTCGCGGTCACCGCTTCCTGGATGGCCGCGGCGAGTTCCTCGGCCCCGGGCAGGCCCTGGTCGGCGAGGAGCGCGGGGAGGCCCCGAGCGTAGCCCTGGCCCACCGCGCGGACCTTCCAGGCATCATGCCTGCGGTACAGCTCCAGGGCGACGACGGCCGACTCCGCGTCCAGGCCGGTGAGGGTGAAGCGGGCGATCTCGGTGCCGTCCGGGGTGGTGACCGCGGTCCGCGGGGCAGCGACCGCGCCGAACCGGAGGGCGCCCCCGGGCTGCGTGGGCAGCGCGAGGACGACCGAGACGCGGTGGACCGCCTCCGGGAGGGCGGCCAGGTCGACGGCGAGCCGGTGGTCGGCTGCGGCCTGCCCGGACACCTCGATCCCGGGCAGGGTGGGGGCGCCGGGGTGGGCCACCCACTGGGCGCCGCGCACGGTGCCGTGCTCGTCGCCGAGCGCGGCACCCACGAGGACCGGCACGCCGGCGGAGACCCGGATCTCCACCCGGACCTGGGACAGCGGGTGGTTCTGCCCCCGCACCAGCTCGGCCGTCATCGCCGTCGCCCCCCTGTGTCGTGTGGTCGTGCGCTGCGCCGTGCCGGGCGGTCGTCCTACAGGTGCGGCAGGATCGTCGGCATCAGGTCCTGGAAGGTGCGGCCCTTGGCGGGCTCGCCGAGGGCGGTCATCGTCCAGCCCGAGCCCACGCGGTGCACCTTGGCCATGATCTGGGCGGTGTACGCGCCGCCGCCGGCCAGCGTGTAGCGGGCGAGTTCCTGGCCGTTGGTCTCGTCCACGAGGCGGCAGAACGCGTTCTGCACCTCCTGGAACGTCTGGCCGGTGAAGGAGTTCACGGTGAAGACGATCTGGTCGATGTGGACCGGCACCCGCTGCAGGTCGACCAGGATGGCCTCGTCGTCGCCGCCCTGGCCGGAGCCGCCGACGAGGTTGTCGCCGGTGTGGCGCACGGAGCCGTCGTCGCTGACCAGGTGGCGGAAGAAGACGACGTCGACCGGCTGCTTCTCGGCGAAGAGGACGGCCGAGGCGTCCAGATCGATCTCTTGCGTGCGCGAGCCGAACAGGCCCCGGCGCTTCGCCGCCTGCCAGCCGAGACCCATGCGGACCGCGGTCAGGGTGGCGCCGTCCTTCTTCTCCAGGCTGATGGCCTGACCCTTGGACAGATTGACGGTCACGGCTGTCTTCCCCTCTCGTTTCCCCTGTTGCCGCGCAGCGCGCGGTTGCCCAGAACCCTACGCAGGGGCACCGACAGTGCCGAACCCCGGCCCGCGGTTTGTGTCGGTGTTGCAACACAGCGCACTGGTGCCGGGGTTCGTCGGGTCGTCGGGGGTCAGGCGATGCCGGCCTCCCGCATCTGGCGCAGTTCCTTCTTCATCTCGGAGACCTCGTCGCGCAGCCGGGCGGCGATCTCGAACTTCAGCTCGGCGGCGGCGGCCCGCATGCGGTCCGTCATCTCCTCGATCTGCTCGGCGAGCTCGGCCGCGGGACGGTCCGTCGGCACCGTAGCCGTCTTGCCCTTGGCGGCCTTGCCCGCCTTCGCACCCTTGAGCGTCTTGCCGCCCAGCGACGGTACCGGCGCCTTGGCACCCTTGCCGTCCTTGAGGTTGCGGTAGCCGCTGCCGAGGAGCTGTTCGGTGTCGACGTCCTCGCGGGCGATCTGCGCGACGATGTCGTTGATCTTCTTGCGCAGCGGCTGTGGGTCGATGCCGTTGGCCTTGTTGTAGGCGACCTGCTTCTCCCGGCGGCGGTTGGTCTCGTCGATGGCCTTCTCCATCGCCGGGGTGATCTTGTCGGCGTACATGTGGACCTGACCGGAGACGTTGCGCGCCGCGCGGCCGATGGTCTGGATGAGGGAGGTCCCGGAGCGCAGGAAGCCCTCCTTGTCGGCGTCGAGGATGGCCACCAGGGACACCTCGGGCAGGTCGAGGCCTTCGCGCAGGAGGTTGATGCCGACGAGGACGTCGAACTCGCCGGCGCGCAGCTCGCGCAGCAGCTCGACCCGGCGCAGGGTGTCGACGTCGCTGTGCAGATAGCGCACCTGGATGCCCATTTCCAGGAAGTAGTCGGTGAGGTCCTCGGCCATCTTCTTGGTGAGCGTGGTGACCAGGACGCGCTCGTCCTTCTCGGTACGGGTGCGGATCTCGTGCACCAGGTCGTCGATCTGGCCCTCGGTGGGCTTGACGACGACCTCCGGGTCGACCAGGCCGGTCGGGCGGATGATCTGCTCGACGACGCCGTCCCCGCGGGACAGCTCATAGGCGCCCGGGGTCGCCGACAGGTAGACGGTCTGCCCGATCCGCTCCTGGAACTCCTCCCACTTCAGGGGGCGGTTGTCCAGCGCGGAGGGCAGCCGGAAGCCGTGGTCGACGAGCGTGCGCTTACGGGAGGCGTCACCCTCGTACATGGCGCCGATCTGCGGCACCGTGACGTGCGACTCGTCGATGACGAGCAGGAAGTCGTCCGGGAAGTAGTCCAGCAGGGTGTTGGGCGGGGAGCCCGGCAGGCGGCCGTCGAAGTGCATCGAGTAGTTCTCCACGCCGGAGCAGGTGCCGATCTGGCGGAGCATCTCGAGGTCGTAGGTGGTGCGCATCCGCAGGCGCTGGGCCTCCAGCAGCTTGCCCTGCTTCTCCAGCTCGGCCAGCCGCTCCCCCATCTCCTTCTCGATGTCGTTGACGGCCCGCTCCATGCGCTCGGGTCCGGCGACGTAGTGGGAGGCGGGGAAGACGTACAGCTGCTGGTCGTCGCTGATGATCTCGCCGGTGATGGGGTGGAGCGTGGACAGCGCCTCGATCTCGTCGCCGAACATCTCGATGCGGACGGCCAGCTCCTCGTAGACCGGGAAGATCTCGATGGTGTCGCCGCGCACCCGGAAGGTGCCGCGGCTGAAGGCCACGTCGTTGCGCGTGTACTGGATGTCGACGAAGCGGCGCAGCAGCTGGTCGCGGTCGATCTCGTCGCCGACCCGGAGGGGCACCATGCGGTCCACGTACTCCTGCGGCGTGCCCAGGCCGTAGATGCAGGACACCGAGGCGACCACGATGACGTCGCGGCGGGTGAGCAGGGAGTTCGTCGCCGAGTGGCGCAGGCGCTCGACCTCCTCGTTGATCGAGGAGTCCTTCTCGATGTAGGTGTCCGACTGCGGGACGTAGGCCTCTGGCTGGTAGTAGTCGTAGTACGAGACGAAGTACTCGACCGCGTTGTTCGGGAGGAGCTCGCGGAACTCGTTGGCCAGCTGGGCGGCCAGTGTCTTGTTCGGCGCCATCACGAGGGTGGGGCGCTGGAGCTTCTCGATCATCCACGCGGTGGTGGCGGACTTGCCGGTGCCGGTCGCGCCCAGCAGGACGACGTCCTTCTCACCCGCCTCGATGCGCTTGGCCAGGTCGGCGATGGCCGCCGGCTGGTCGCCGCTGGGCTGGTAGGGACTGACGACCTCGAAGGGCGCCACCGTGCGTTCGATGTGAGAAACGGGCCGCATGGCATCAACCGTACGACCCCGCACTGACAACGGTCCCGATCAGCGGTTCTGCGGGGTGCCGGACGCGTGGTACCGCTCGCGCGTGACCGGTCGGCGGGCGGTGTGCGGCTGCGGCCTGCGGTCCTGGTGGGAGGGCACGGCGGCGGCCGGGACACCCGGCTTCTCCTCGACGGGGGTGCGGGCCTGCCTCCCCGCGATCATCGATGGGTCGCGCATCACGACGACGCCGGCGAGAAGCAGGAAGGCGAGCGGGCCGATGAGCATCGGCGCGAGCAAGCCGGCCCCGGAGCCGCTCGCGGCGACCTCGGGAGGGGTGTGGAGATGGACGTCGAGTGCGGCCATGCCGGTGTAGTGCATGCCGCTGACGGCGAGGCCCATCACGAGGCTCGCGCCCACGCTCCACAGGAAGCCCCGGACGCGGCCCGCCGCCCACAGGGCGGCCGTGGCGGCCACGACCGCTATGACGACGGAGGCGGCGACGGTGAGCGTGTTGTACGTGAACCGGCCGTCGAAGTGCATGCCGGCCATGCCCAGGTAGTGCATCGAGGCGACGCCCAGACCGGTGATCGTGCCGCCGGTGAACAGCGCGGTGCCGGTGGCGCCCCGGTAGCCGACGATGAAGATCCCGACGCCCACCATGACGATGGCCAGGGCGAGGCTCGCGTAGGTGATCGGCTGGTCGTAGTGGATCGGCGTCTCCCTGATGCTGAAGCCGATCATGGCGACGAAGTGCATGGTCCAGATGCCGGAGCCGATCGCGGCCGAGCCGAGGGCCAGCCAGGCGGGCCGCCTGGAGTGCGTGACCAGCAGGGATCTGGTGGTGCAGCGCAGGCCGAGGGCGCCACCGAGGCAGGCCATCAGATAGGCCACCAACGGGGTGACGGCCCCGTAACTGAATCCGTCGACCGTGCCCTGCATGCGCGGCTGCCCTTCCGCCCTGTTACGTCCCGGAATATCTGAAATGTGCCCCCGTCCCAGGACCGCGGGGGCCACCAGGGTTGACGCTGAGAGTATGACCCCCACCGGAATGGTCGAACGATTTTCCGGCAAAGAAACACGGCCTTGCCCCACTTGTGCGGCACTCGTGAGCGGACTTGAACGGTGCCGTTCATGGTGTGGCCGCTCTGCGCACGCGTGCCACTGACTCTCTGCTGTCAAGCTGGTGCTGTCGGTAATCGATCGACGCGAGGAGTCCGCATGTACGCGCGCGCAGTCGCCGCCACGACCACCGCGATCCTGGGGACGGCAGCCCTGCTGACCCCCATCTCAGCGGCCGAGGCCCGGACGGGCGAGGTCGACCGTCCCACGGTGGTCGCACACCGTGGTGCCTCGGCCTACGCCCCCGAAAATACGCTCGCTTCCATCGACAAGGCGGCGAAGCTCGGCTTCACCTGGGTGGAGAACGACGTGCAGCGCACCAAGGACGGGGAACTGGTCGTCATCCACGACGACAGCTTGCGCCGCACGACCGACGTGGAGAAGGTGTTCCCGGACCGGGCGCCCTGGAAGGTGAAGGACTTCACCGCCGCAGAGATCGCCCGGCTGGACGCCGGCAGCTGGTTCTCCCCCGCCTACGCGGGCACGCGGGTGCCGACGCTCGAGCAGTACATGCGCCGGGTCGAGCGCAACCACGAGAAGCTGCTGCTGGAGATCAAGAACCCGGAGCTCTATCCCGGCATCGAGCAGCAGACGCTGAAGCTGCTCGGCAACGAGGGCTGGCTGGGCCCCCGGCACCTCGACCGGCTGATCGTCCAGAGCTTCAGCGCCGACTCCGTACGGATCGTGCACGAGCTGAGGCCGGCCGTCACCACCGCCTACCTCGGCAGGCCGCCCGTCGGGCAGCTGCCCGAGTACGCGCACTTCACCGATCTGATCAATCCCTCGTACGGGTCGATCTCCGGCGCCTACGTCTCCGCGGTGCACACCTTCACCGGACCGCACGGCAAAACGCTCGGCGTGTTCGCCTGGACGGTGGACGACCCGGCCACCGCCTGGCAGGTGGCGGGCTACGGCGTCGACGGGCTCATCACCAACCGGCCCGACGTGGTCAGGGCCGCCCTGGGGACGGACTGAGCCCCGGGCCGGCGGGCGTTGTCAGCGGCGGGTCGTACGGTGGGCCCATGGACAGCCATGGGCAGGACGAGCAGCGGGTCGTGTGGGCCGTCGTGGACACCTGCATCGGCCCGCTGATGCTGGCGGCGACCCGCGAGGGACTGGTCAACGTGGTCTTCCACGCCTCGGACCCGGTGCGCGAGCGCGCCCTGGAGCGGCTGGCGGCCCGGCTGGGCACGGAACCCGCCGAGGACCCGGACGCGCCGGTGCTGGCGGAGGCCATACGACAGCTGAAGGGCTACTTCGCGGGCGATCGCCACGACTTCGACCTGCCCCTGGACTGGTCGCTGATCTCGGGCTTCAACCGCCAGGTGCTGCGCGAGCTGGCCTCCGGCGTCCCGTACGGCACGGTGGTGGGGTACGGCGATCTTGCCGGCCGGGTGGGACAGCCGGGCGGCGCGCAGGCGGTGGGCGCCGCGATGGGCGCCAACCCGCTGCCGGTCGTCGTGCCGTGCCACCGGGTGGTGGAGAGCGACGGCGGCATAGGCGGCTTCGGGGGCGGGCTGGAGGCCAAGCGGAAGCTGCTCGCCCTGGAGGGCGTGCTGCCCGAGCTGCTGTTCTGACCGTCCCGGGCGCGGCCTTCGTGACGCCCGGGACGAGGTTCTCCCGCCGTCCGAGGCGCGGCTACGTGTAGTGCCGTACCTCGAGGACGTTGCCGTCGGGGTCCCGGAAGTAGAAGTTGCGGGTGGCCGTGCCGCGGGCGCCGAAGGAGTCGTGTCCGATGTCGGTCATGGGGACGTCGTGGGCGGCCAGGCGGGCGCGCAGGGCGTCGAAACCGGCCGGCGACAGCGACAGGCAGACGTGGTTCACGGGATGGCCCGCGCTGCCGGCGGAACCGGGCAGCATGTCCATGCGCGGCGCCAGGCCGTACGGCGCGAGGTCCAGGATGGTCTCCTCATTGACGCGCACCGAGGGGAACGAGACCTTCCCCTCGGCGAACTCGTCGACCCTCAGGGGTTCGAGGCCGACGGAATCCCGGTAGAAGCGGGCCGCCGCGACCGGGTCGGTCACCCACAGCACCACATGGTCGAGACGGACGGTGTGGTCGGTCATGCCGTCCAGGCTGGTGGCATCCCCCACAGACGGCAAGCGTTTAGCCGGAGGTGCCGCCCGCCAGAGATGAGGAAGGACCGACGGACAGGAGGCGGGCGCGTGGTGCTGGTGGTGTCGCAGGAAGTCCGGGAGGCGATCGACGCGCGGCGGCCGGTGGTGGCGCTGGAGTCCACCATCATCGCGCACGGGCTGCCCAGGCCGCGCAACCTCCAGGTGGCGCTGGAGCTGGAGGACGTGGTGCGGCGGGAGGGCGCCGTCCCGGCCACCATCGCCGTCCTGGACGGCCACCCGCACATCGGCCTCGACAAGACACAACTGGAACGGGTCGCCAACGAGGACGGCATCCGCAAGCTGGGCCACCGCGACCTGCCGCCCGCCGTGGCGGCGGGCGCCAGCGGGGCTACCACGGTGTCGGCGACGGCACAGCTCGCGGCACTCGCGGGCGTCCGGGTGTTCGCCACGGGCGGGCTGGGGGGCGTACACCGGCAGTGGACGGTGACCCAGGACGAGTCAGCCGACCTCGGCCTGCTGGCACGGACCAGGATCACGGTGGTGTGCGCGGGCGTGAAGTCGATTCTGGACGTGCCCGCGACCCTCCAGCGCCTCGAGACGCTGGGCGTGACCGTCGCCGGGTACGGCACCGACCGGTTCCCCGGCTTCTACCTGTCCGACTCCGGACACCCCGTCGACTGGACGCTGGACAGCCCGGAGCAGGTCGCCGAGGTGATGCGGGCACAGGACGCGCTGGACGCCCCGGACGCGGCCCTGATCGTCGCCAATCCCGTCCCGGAGGAGCAGCAGCTCGACCCCGAACTGCACGCGCGTGTGCTCGCCGGCGCCCTGCGTGCCTGCGAGGAGGACGGCGTCACCGGCCAGGCGGTCACACCGTTCCTCCTCGACCATCTGGTCCGGCACACGGACGGGGCCTCGCTGGAGGCCAACCTGGCGGCGGTGCGCGGAAATGTGCGGCTGGCGGCCCGGATCGCCACGGCGTGGACGAGGGGGTGACCGAGGGCAGGGGCGGCGCGCTGCTGGTCGTCGGGGACGTCGTCACCGACGTCGTGGCCCGGCACCGGGGCCCGCTGGCCACGGGCACGGACACGGCCGCCACGATCCGTACCCTGCCGGGCGGCGCGGGCGCCAACGTGGCCTGCTGGGCCGCCCACATGGGCTGTCCGGACGTACGGCTGCTGGGGCGGGTGGGCGCGGACGCGGCGCAGTGGCACGAGCGGGAACTGGTGGCGGCCGGGGTACGGCCCCGGCTGGTGGTCGATACGGAGGCGACCACCGGGACGGTGATCTGCCTCGTCGACACGGGCGCGTCGGCCGAGCGCACCTTCCTGACCGACAGCGGCGCCTCCTTGCGGCTCGAACCCGCCGACTGGTCCGACGCGTTGCTCGACGGTGTCGCCCGGCTGCACCTGTCGGGCTACCTGCTGTTCTCGCAGCCGAGCCGGGCGCTGGCCGAGGTCGCTCTCGCCGCGGCACGCGCGCGTGGCGTACGGGTCAGCCTGGACCCGGCGTCCGCGGGGTTCCTCGGGGAGTTCGGTGTGGACCGTTTCCTCGCCTTCGCGGAGGGACTGGACGTGCTGCTGCCCAGCCGGGACGAGGCGTGTCTGCTGACCGGGCTGACCGAACCGGGCGATGCGGCCGCCAAGTTGAGCCGGCTGGTCCCGCTGGTGGTCGCCAAGGCGGGTCCGGCCGGAGCGCTGGTGGCCCGCGCCGGAACGGTGCTCGCCCAGCTTCCCGCCGTGGCGGCGGTCCCGCTGGACACCACGGGCGCCGGTGACGCCTTCACCGGCGCGTTCCTCGCCGCCCTGCTCGCGGGCGCAGATCCGCGGGAGGCGGCGGCCCTCGGCTGCGAGGCGGGGGCCCGCGCGGTGGAGCGGGTGGGCGGCAGACCACCGCACCGGGATACCTGAGCCCGTCGCACCGGCGGCGAATGCGGGACGGTCGCGCGGCCGCCCCGCACTCGACGGCGCTGTGCGCGCACGGCGGCACCTGCGCATGACACCGCTTGGGCACCCGGCCCGGGCACTTGGGCACCCGGCCTCGGCATCTGGGCACCCGGTCTCAGCGCTTGCGCCCCCACGCCGAGATCATCGGCGCGGTGGCCAGGTCCATCCCGCCGGCCGCCACATTGGCCAGGTGCCGGTCGATGTCCTCGTCAGTGGCGAGGCCCGCGGCGACCAGACGGCCACGGATCTGACGGACCGTGGCGGACTCGAGGGCCGTGCAGGCGGGTGAGGTCATGGGGAAGTAGGCGTCGGCCCGGACGTCGTCGAGTCCGGCCTCCCGGAGCAGGCGCGGCAGCCTGCGACCGTACGACAGGTCCGCCCCGCGTTCGGCGAGCAGTTCGCGGAAACCCCGCCGCAGTCGGTTGGCGAGCCGCTGTTCGGGGCCGTGCTCGTCGGGGCAGGTCAGGGGCTGGAGGGCCGGGTCCGCGTCCTCGATCAGCAGCATCCCGCCGGGCCGCAGCGCGCTGATCATCGAGCGCAACGCCTTGTCACGGTCCCGGACATGGACGAGGACCAGCCGGGCATGCACCACGTCGAAGCCGTCGCCCGGCGGCTCCTGCGCGCCCACGTCGTGCACGAGCACCTCGACGGGTGGACGAGCCACGGAGGCCAGCCGCGAGGTGTCGATGTCGGTCGCCACGACGCGGCCGGTAAGCCCGACCCGGTCGGCGAGCCACGACACCACCGACGTGCCGCCGGCCCCGACCTCCCAGCACCGCAGGCCCGGAGCGAGCCCAAGTCCTACCAGGTGCCGGAACGTCGTGGGATCGAAGAGGGAGGCGAAGGCGTCGAAGCGTTCCTGCGCCTCACTCTGCTGGTTGCGCAGGAGGTACCCATCGGATGGTTCCATGTCCCGATCATCCCGGTCGCCCCCTCCGTCAGGCGCTTCCGACGCCTCGTCCACAGGCGGGAACCAAGCGGAACGAACCGTTCCCACAAGCCCACTCGCGCCGTTCGCCGGACTGGCACACTTGCCGGACAGGCGCGAAGGCGATGCGCGAGGAGAGCCACGCGAGGAGATCCGGATGTCCATGGCAGGGAATCTGCGCAAGGTCACGGGGCTGGGCAAGGTCGGCGGTCTGCGCAAGGTCGCGCGGCTGGCCCGGCGGCACCCGCGCGTCGACCTGAGCCACCCCGCCCGGTCACCGCTGGGTTCCTCGGTCGTCAACTGCGTGACGTATCAGGACGGTGCCCGGGTGCCGGGGTGCACCGATCTGGTGGACGCCGTGGAGATGGTACGCAAGAGCGGTGAGGGTTTCGTGTGGCTGGGGCTGCACGAACCGACGGACAGCGAGTTCACCGACATCGCCGAGCTGTTCGACCTGCATCCGCTGGCGGTGGAGGACGCGGTGGAAGCCCACCAGCGCCCGAAGCTCGAGCGGTACGGGGAGACGCTCTTCGCGGTGTTCAAAACCGTCTGCTACGTGGAGCACGAGCAGCTGACGGCGACGAGCGAGGTGGTCGACACCGGCGAGATCATGGTGTTCGTCGGCGAGGACTTCGTCGTCACCGTACGGCACGGACGGCACGGTTCCCTGGGCCCGTTGCGTGAGGAGCTGGAAGCCGATCCGCAGCAGCTCGCCAAGGGGCCGGCCGCGGTCCTGCACGCGCTCGCCGACCACGTGGTGGACGACTACCTGACCGTCACGGACGCGGTACAGGCCGACATCGACCAGGTCGAGACGGACGTGTTCTCGGAGAACGGCGCACGGGCCGATCCCGGGCGCATCTACCAGCTCAAGCGCGAACTCCTGGAGCTGAAGAGGGCGGTGATGCCGCTCGCCCGCCCGGTGGAGGACCTGGCGACCCGGCCGATCCGGGTGATCGACCCGGAGATACAGGCTTACTTCAGGGACGTGCTGGACCACCTGATGCGGGCCAAGGAGCAGATAGCCGCGTTCGACGAACTGCTCAACTCCATCCTGCAGGCGCACCTCGCCCAGGTGACGGTCGCGCAGAACGAGGACATGCGGAGGATCACGGCCTGGGCGGCGGTGATCGCCGTCCCGACGATGGTCTGTGGCGTCTACGGCATGAACTTCACGTACATGCCCGAACTGCACTGGCGGCTGGGCTATCCGCTGGTCATGGGAGTGATGGCGGCGGCCTGCTTCGCGCTGTACCGGGGCTTCCGACGCAACGGATGGCTCTGAGAGGCACGTTGACGTCATTGCCTTCGGTGAAGCTCGCGGGTCCACTGCTCGCGGGGTGACGGCGCCGCTTGCGGGGGTCACTGCGCCAGTCGCACCGGGGCGCCGACTCATCGCCGGCCGGTTCTGTCGGGCCGGGCGGGTCAGCCGTTCCAGGCGGGGTGCCGTGGATCGTCGGCCCGGACGAGGACGTCCGCCGTTCCGGCCGGATCGGTCTCGCCCTCGTAGCGTTCGAAGGCGGGGAGCGTCCAGTGGTCGGCCTCCGGGGTACGGCGGCGCAGGGCTCCCGGGGAGAGGAGGACGTGCACGGTCAGGTCGAAGGGGAACCAGTGCCGCAGCAGGAGGGGGCCATGGAGCAACAGACAGCCGCCGGCCGGTAGGGAGACGTAGGGACTGCGGGTGGCCCGGTCGGTGTCGGGGTCCCAGAGGTCGGGCAGGACGCGGCCGCTGCCGCCGGGGTCGAGGGGCGTGAAGACCTCGCGCCACAGGGCGCTGGTGTCGAACCAGCCGCTGTAGTAGGACTCGATGTCCCGTCGCCCGTACTCCAGACGGACGGAGGCGGGGCGCAGGAAGCCTTCGGTGCCGACGACCAGTGAGGGCCGTCCGCGCACCCGCAGCGCTTCGGCCACGCGCTCGGCGAGGTCTCCGGGACGGGCGGCCGGCGCACCGTCGAAGCCGACGCGCGGCCAGGCACCCCCGTCGGCCGGCTCCAGGTCCAGCAGCCGGTCGGCCAGCAGCTCGGCGAGCCGGTCCCAGGTGATCGCTTCGAGTCGCACAGGGCCCATGATGCCGGGTGGGCCGGGGCGACGGCGGAGGGAGGGCGAGGAG
>NZ_JAJSZC010000178.1:0-16500 GCF_036815105.1 Streptomyces sp. IBSBF 3136 | reverse complement strand
GGGAGGGAGGGCGGGGCGCCCCGAGAGGCAGGCACGGCCTAGTGCGTCCTCGGCGGCCGGGGAGGCTTCTCGTCCGGTGCGCGCAGGAAGGCCCTCATGCCACGGATCAGCGCCGAACGGTCGTCGGGTTCCATTTCTCCCAGTACTCCGGCCAGGGCCTGGGCACGTCTGTGGGCCACATCCGCCAGCACGTGCCGCCCCTGAGGGGTGAGTGCCAGCAGAACCTCACGGCGGTCGCGCGCGTGCAGAACCCGTTCCAGCATCCCCGCCGCCTCCAGCCGGTCACACAGGCGGCTGGCGGTGGGCAGCCCTATGTCCAGCCGTTCGGCGAGACCCGTGAGGTTCACCTCCGGTGCCGCTTCGAGGGCCCTGAGCGCCCGCAGTTGGTGGAGGGACAACCGCAGGGCCGCCTCCTGAGCGGCCACGGACCACAGGGTCGCAAGACGTTCCACGGCATCAGCGATCGCGTACGCGTCGACGGTCGGATTCTCACCCGAACCCTCAGCACGGTCGTCTGCGCCGCCGGGAAGAGTCACGAGCGCGTCACTTTCAGTAAGAGCCGTTGGTGCGGGTACAAGCCCATAATCCATCGCCCTACCCGGGGAATCGGAACGCAAGCAGGGTTTGCGCGGGATGACTACCCGACCGCGCCAACCACCCGCCCCGACGGGCGTGCACCGGCTGCCCTTCCGGCCCCGACACCGACGCCCCGCACTGCGCCCCGCGAGGGCGGACGCGCACCACGGCCCGCGTGGCGGCGCCCGCCCCGGCCGGCTCGCGGACGGCCCCGCGCCGGATCAGGCCCCGCGCCGGTTCAGCCGCCCGCCGGCCAGGCCACGGTGGTCTGGGCGGGGGAGTCGTAGTCGGTCCCGGGGACGTGCCAGCCGTACAGCCGGCCGACCTGGGCCCTGAACCAGTCGGTGTCCGCCAGTTCGGCCAGGGTCTCGGTGGTCGCGGCGGTCCAGCGCTCGTGGACGGCGGCCTGGACCTTCTCGTCCATCTCCCAGCCGTCGAGGCGGATCCGCTCCTCTTCGTCGAGCTGGAGCGGCGCCGCGCCGGTGAGCTGTCGCCACAGGTCCGCGGCCTGCTGTGCGGTGCTCCGGAAGTCGTCGCCGAGGACGGCACGGAGCAGGGTGGTGTAGAGGGCGATGGACGGGATGGCGGTCGACGCCTGGGTCACAGCCGCGCCGGCGACCACGGTGTGCGCCCGTCCGCCGAGCGGGGCCAGGTCCCGCTGGAGGCGGCGCGCGGTGTCCTCCAGGTGCCGCTTGGCCGCGCCGATGGTGCCTGCCCGGTAGATGGGCGCGGTCAGGTCGGAACCCACGTAGGAGAGCGCCACGGTGTGGAAGTTCCGCTGGACGAGGCCGCGGTCCGTGAGGGCGTCGATCCACAGCTTCCAGTCGGCGCCGCCCATCACCCGTACGGTCGCGTCGCGCTCCGCGTCGGTGGCGGGTTCGAGTTCCAGGGCGCCGACGAGCGCGGTATCGCCGTCGAACTGCAGCGTCTTGGCGCGGTAGGCGGAGCCCAGGGGCTTGATCACCGAGTGGTGGATCTCGCCGGTGACCGGGTCGGTGCGGCGGGGCGCGGCGACGCTGTAGACGAGGAAGTCGACCTTGCCGTACCGGGCGGCGAGGTGGTCGAGGGCCTGCTCCTTGGCCGTGGTGGAGAAGGCGTCCGCGTTGAGGAAGGCGAAGTCGCCGTCCGGTCCGGCGAGTGCCGCGGTGCGGGCCGTGCGGTACCAGCCGGCGGAGGCGGTACGGCGCTCGGTCTCGGGTGCCTCGAAGGCGATGCCGAGTCCGCGCATCCCGTAGGTGCGCAGCGCGGCGACGGTGGCGGCGAGGCCGTAACCGGCACTGGAGCCGATGACCAGGGCGACCGGTCCGGTCCCGTCGGCCGTGTCGGCGGGTGCGGGGGTGCGCTGCCACAGCTCGTCGACGACGGCGGCGCAGCCCTCGGGGTGGGAGTTGAGGTAGAGGAAGCCCCGGTTGCCGGGTTTGATCTCGCGGAGAGCCATGGATGTCCTTCGTGCTGGGAGTCGTCGCCCAGATGAGGAGCGGGCGCCGCCGGCGCCGGGAGGCGGTCCGACGGCTTCGCCGGGTGCGACGAAGCCACGGATGCGTTCCAGGCCGGTCAGGTCTCCATCCTGTCCGGTCGACCCGGGGCGGGGGCGTGGCGACATGTGCCAGGGTCAGCCGGAAAATCTTGTGGGTGCCGTTCTCACACCGGTTCCGGCTGTGGCTCCGGTCGCAGCGTCGGCGCGGTCGCGGGTTCCCAGAGTCTGGTGGTGCGGACGTAGCCGTAGATCACCGATGTCATCGCGGCAATGAGGAGTGGCCCGAACAGCCACGGAATTCTGGCCATTTCCATGGGCAGAAAGCGGTACGACAGCAGGAGCGCGGCGAAGACCCCGGCGGAATGGAGCACCAGCCGGACTCCGGTCCGGTCCCAGCCGCGCTCGTGCGAGCGCAGGGCCGTCTCGATCATGAGCGCGAACACCACGCCGGCGACGAGATCAGCGCCGTAGTGGTAACCGAATCCCAGCGTCGCGGTGAGCGTGGCGATGAGCCAGAACGTGCCCGCGAACCGCAGGAGTCGGGGGCCCTTGCGGGAGTGGATGAAGATCGCGGTGGCCCACGCGGTGTGCAGGCTGGGCATGCAGTTGCGCGGGGTGATGCCGTCGTAGAGCATCGGGCGCGGGGTGTCGATCGGCGGTGGGGTGTCCGGCCAGAGATCGGCCACCGCCCAGTGCACGCCGCCGGTTCCGGAGGCGCCCGGGCCGTACGCGAAGACCGGTCCGACCATCGGGAAGAGCATGTAGATGCCGGGGCCTAGGAGGCCGATCACCAGGAAGGTGCGCACGAGGTGGTGGCGCGGGAAACGGCGTTCCGCCGCCACGTTGCGCAACTGGTAGAGCGCGACGACGATCGCCGCCACCGCGAGCTGTGCGTAGACCAGGTCGAGGAGATGGGTGCCGACCGGACTGGTGGCCCGGACGATCCGGCCCATCAGCCAGGACGGGTTGCCGAGCGCCTGATCGGCGGTCGCCACGTACTGGTCGAGCACCGTCGGCCGGGACTTCGCGGTGATGAGCAGCCAGGTGTCGCCGGTCTTGCGGGCGGCCACCAGCAGCAGGCCGAGGCCGACGCCCTTCAGCAGCAGGACGCGTTCGGCGCCGGTGCGGCGCGTCACGGCGATGACGGCGCAGCCCAGCATCACCCACAGGGCGCCGGTGCCGAAGTAGTGGTCGTCGTCCATCCGGGCGTCGAGCGCCCATCGCACCGCGAAGAGGGTGACGTCGATACCGACGGCGACACCGGCGGCGATGAACCGTTGCCGCCAGGTGAGCACCACCATCGTCAGCGCCAGGCCGCCGTACAACGGCCCCGGTTTCGGGGCGAACACCAGCCCGTTCAGCTGGGTCGTGATCGGTCCCGGTTCGCCGTACCGCCGTGCGAAAAGCTCAAGTACGGTGAGGATGCCGAGAGCCGCCACACCAGCCGCGGCCCACAAAATGGCTCGGCGTTCACGCCATGCGGCCAACTCAGCTCTGTCGTTGATGCGCGAAAACAATCGCGACGCTCTAGATATCAATTGTTGGGCCGATTTGTTCGACATGGGTGGAATAAAGACCCCGCGAGGACGCTGATCAACGCGAGATCGAACATGTTATCGGAGCGTCCACGTGGCGCCTACAGGTACAGGAGTCGGGTGCGTCGGTCGGCTGGTTCCTGTTCTCGCTTCGCCTCCGAGCCTGCCCAGCGCGGGGGCGAGGAACTCGCCCGTCACCGGTCGAACGACCGTGGTGGCGGCGCACGCTGCCGTTCCCGCGAAGCCGGTCGCGCCCGCCCCCCTGGGAGGGGTGACGGGCGCGCCCCTGTCCGAAATGTGTCCGCGGTCCTCCGGGCGCGGGCGGCGTCAGAGCCGCGGAGCCGGTGAGCCGACGGGCAGGCGCCGTGTGGCGCTGCGGCAGATCGAGATGCTCAGGGCCAGCAGCCAGTAGCTGAGGACCGCGCCCATCATGGCGGTGGTGCCCCAGCCGTTCGCCGCGTAGAAGTGCGCGGGGGTGTTGCCGAAGAACAGGGACGGCACGAACAGCAGGTTGACGCCGGCGAGGACGAACGCGGAACGTCCGGTCCACCGGGGCAGCAGGTTCGTGCGGGAGATGCCGTAGCCCACGGCGGTCAGGAACAGCGCCAGCATGAGGCGGCCGATCGACCCGTAGAGGATGTAGGTGCCGCTGACCGCGATGGTCGGGTCGATGGGACGGTCGGCGGCGATGACCGCTCCCGCTTCGAGCCCGCTGGAGACCAGGGTGATCGTCGCGTAGACCAGCCCGCCGGCGAAGGCCATCGTGCCGACCCACTCCTGGGCGGGGTCCGCCGCCTTGACGAGTTCGCGGAACGCCGTGACGAACACGATCAGGAACGCCAGCGCGACCGCTCCGATCAGGAGCCGGGCCAGGACGTTCCAGTCCGGCGGCGGCCCTGAGTAGACGAAGTACAGGGGTACTTCGACGATGAGGGCGGCGGCGGTGGCGATGCCGGAGATGCCGGTCAGCCGCCTGGCGACGGTTTCGTTCATGGTTTCCCCCTGGGTGGTCGTCCGTGCCCGTGTCGTGGTTCCTCGCCGACCGGTGGCCGACTACGCACATGCTGCCGCTCCCGGCGGCGCACGTCGCTGGGCCTGGGCCCCGGACGAGGAGTGGTCCTGACGACACCCCGCGCTCCGGTCAGGGAGCTGAGGCGGGCCTCGACCGGTCCTGGGTGTCCGCCCGGGACGCGGAGGACCTGGCGCGCTCCAGTGTCGCGTCCAGGGCCTGGTGGAGGGTGGACGGCAGCCATGTGCGGCGCGGCCACCGCACCAGATGCTCCGCGACCTGCGCCGGCTCGGCGTTCGTCCGCCGCGAGACCTCCTCCAGGACCTGCCGGCCTGTCTCGGCGTCCACACCGCCGTAGGTGATCACCACCCCGATCGCCTGGTCGACGACGGCGTTCTTCCCGAGCGCGTGCTTCAACCGCTCGGCCTGCGCCCGCAGGGCGGCGATCTCACGATCGTGATCACCACAGCGCGCCACGAGGTCCCTCCTGCCATCCGCCCCAGACGGTCCGACACCGCTCGGAGCTCGATTGCCCCGGTGCACGAACTCGCACGGCAGGATCTGGGTCACAGTGGGGTGGGTAGCCTTCCTGCTCATGATGCGCGCTTGGGTCCTGCCGGTGGTGTGGGTGGTGTGCGGCTCGGTCATCGCGGCCGTGGAGGTGTCCGGCGGGAGTCCGGGTGTGGCGGTGGTGGTGCTGGTGGTGTTCGTTCTGCTCGCGGGGGTGAACTCGCCGCTCGTCTTCCCGCGGTCGGTCGGCGCGCTGGAGGCGCGGCGGCGCAGCGCGGTCGACGGCCGGCCGGTCGTCTACTGGCGGCCGGGCTGCACGTACTGTCTGCGGCTGCGCGTGCGGTTGGGCCGTAGGGCCCGGCAGGTGCACTGGGTCGACATCTGGCGCGACCCGGCCGGAGCGGCGGCGGTCAGGGCGGTCAACGGCGGCGACGAGACGGTGCCGACCGTCGTCGTGGCGGGCCGGCCGCACACCAACCCCGATCCCGCCTGGGTGCGTGAGCAGCTCGCGCGCCCCGCGTGACCGGCCCCGCTCAGAGAAAGCGCCGGATCGGGGTGACGGCGGCCTCTCTCACGCGCTGGACGAGCGCCCGTCTCCGCCACCGTCTGAGGTCGATGTCCACGCTGTGCTTCAGGTCAGCCTCGTAGTCGCGGTCGAGGGTCGCGGTGAACGTCTCGTCCAGGACGGCCAGCATGACCTCTTCGTCGTGTTCCATGGACCGGCGGTTGAAGTTGGTGGAACCGATCAGCGAGGCGACCGAGTCCACCGTGATGATCTTGGCGTGCATCATCGTCGGCTGGTACTGGCGGATGTGCACACCCGCCTCCAGCAGCCGCGTGTAGTGCTGTTGGCCGGCGAGCTGGCAGGCGCGCTGGTCGGTGTGCGGGCCGGGCAGCAGGATCTCGACGCGGACACCGCGGCGGGCGGTGCGGCACAGCAGGTCGACGAAGTAGGTGTCGGGGGCGAAGTAGGCGGTGGCCAGGCGGAACCGCTCCTCGGCGGAGTCGAGCATGACCCGGATGAGGGTCTGCATGTCCTGCCAGCCGATGCTCGCCGAGCCCCGGACGACCTGGACGACGGCCGAACCCGCCTGCTCGTGCTCGACGAAGCGGTCGCGGTCGTCGAAGAGTTCGTGGTGGCACTCGGCCCAGTTCTGCGCGAACGCGGCGGCGATGCCGTCCACGGCAGGACCGCGCACCTGGACGTGGGTGTCGCGCCACTCGTCGGGGTTGCGGGCGTCGCCGCACCACTCCTCGGCGATGCCGACGCCGCCGGTGTACGCCGTCCGCTCGTCCACGATGAGCGCCTTGCGGTGGCACCGGTGGTTCTGCTTGAACGGTGACAGCCAGACGGGCTTGCGGAACCAGGCCACCTGCACCCCGGAGTCGTCCATGAGGTCCAGCAGGTCCCGCTCGATCTCCTTGGCGCCGAACCCGTCGAGCAGCAGCCGCACCCGGACCCCGGCACGGGCGCGGTCGGCGAGCGCGGCGGCGAAGTCGCGGGCGATCTGACCGCGCCAGTAGACGAACGTCATCATGTCGATCGTGTGCTGGGCCGAGCGGATCGCACCGAGCATCGCGGGAAAGATCTCGTCGCCGTTGTGCAGGGGCACCAAGTCGTTGCCCTCGGTGGCCGCAACGCCGATCAGCCGTTCGAGGCGACGGCGAAGACGTTGCTTGCGCGCCTCCGCATCGGGCTCGCACGTGCGAGCCGCGGGTGCCGGTATGCCGTCGAGGATCACGCATGTCTCCAGGTGCGCCAAGGAACAGAGCGGTTGCGGGCCGCCGGGCGAGCCCAGGGAGCGGATGCCCGGTACCCGGCGCCTCACTCCCGGCGCCGTACCCACCGTGACCCCCGGCACACCCCCGACTTCGCGCCGGCGCCCCGGCGCGGATCCAGCGAGACGCGCCCGCCCCGCCTGCTCCTCGATACAGGGGGCATACGGCGATGCACCGGGGAGAACAGCCCCGGTGCGTCTCATCGCAGCAAGCGCTGAACCAGAGGGGTGGCCCATGTCGACTGCCGTGCCGGAAAGACCCGCCGAACTACCGGGCGAGCAGGACGGGGGCGCAGCCGTGGCGGCCGCCGAGCCGATCCGGCCGGCGCTGCCGCGCGGGCTCGGCCGGTGCGCCGGGTGGATCGGAGCCCTGACCGTCTGTCAGGCGGCACTCATGGTCGGCCTCGGACTGCTCATCACCGGCCCGGCCCACATCCTGTGGCCGCTCGCGGCCGAGGACAGGGTGAACGAGGCCTTCGTGCGGATGCGTACGGGCACCCTGACCACCCTGTCCTCGATCGCGTCCGAGGCGGGCAACACCGAGACGGTGATCGCCGTCACCCTGGTGAGCTGTCTGTGCCTGCTCCTCGTGCCCCGGCTGCCCAGGTGGCGCCAGGCCGCGTTCCTCGCCCTGGCCGTGTCGCTGCAGTCGCTGGTCTTCCTCGTCATCACGGTCGCGGTCGACCGGCACCGCCCCGAGGTGCACCGGCTCGACGGCTCGCTGCCCACGTCGAGTTACACCTCCGGTCACACCGGCGCGGCTACCGCGATCTACGGCGGCCTCGCGGTGCTGGCGGTGTCCAGGCTGCGTGGACCGTGGCGGATCGTCGTGGGCTGCGTGCTGTGCGCCCTGCCCCTCCTGGTCGGCGTCGCCCGGCTCTACCGCGGCATGCACCATCCCACCGACGTGGTGGGCGGTCTCGTCAACGGAAGCCTGTCGCTGCTGATCGTCGGCCGCGCCCTGCTCATGGACGCACGGGTCGCCGCCCGCCCCGCCACCCCCGAGCCCGCACAGGCACCCACGCCCGCGGCAGACCGCCCGCGGCGGACACCCGGCCACGCCGCCGTGATCCTCAACCCCACCGTCACCGGCCGTACCGACCGCGACGCCCTGCGCCGGGTGCTGGAGCACCACGGCCACCACGCACCGGTGTTCATCGAGACGACCGCCGACGACCCGGGAGGCGGCCAGGCGGCCGATGCGGTCCGCGACGGCGCGGCACTCGTGGTCGTGTGCGGCGGCGACGGCACGGTCCGCGCGGCCGCCGACGCCCTCGCGGGCGGCGACGTCCCGCTCGCCCTGGTCCCCTGCGGCACCGGCAACCTCCTCGCCCGCAATCTCGGCCTGCCGCTCGCCCCGGCCGACGCCCTCGACGCCGCGCTGCGCGGCACCGCCCACCGCGTCGACCTCGGCCGCATCGAGGGCGACGACCTGGCCCCCACGCACTTCGCCGCCATGTCCGGCGCCGGCCTCGACGCCGCGATGGTGCAGCGCGCCAACGCCAACGACCGGGCCAAGTCCCTCCTCGGGTGGCCCGCCTACGTCATCGCCGTCCTGCAGGTGCTGCGCACCCCGCGCACCGCACTGAGCGTCCGCCTCGACGGCGCGCCCGCCCTGCGTCGCACCGCCCGCATGGTCCTGGTCGGCAACATCGGCACCGTCCAGGGCGGTCTGACGCTGCTGCCGAGCGCACAGCCCGACGACGGCCGGCTCGACCTGCTGATCCTGGACCCGCGCGGCATCGGCGGCTGGCTGGCCGCCGTGCGGACGCTGCTGCGCCCCGGCACGACGGCCTCACCCGCGCGGTCCGGCCCCGACGCCCGCGAGCCGCGGCACGACGAGGGCGGCACACCCGTGGAGTTCTTCACCTTCCGGCGCGCGGAGATCACCTTCGACGCCCCGCAGCCCCGCGAACTGGACGGCGATCCGGTGACCGCCGGCCGGCATCTCACCGCCGAGGTCAGGCCAGGCGCGCTGACCATGCTGCTGCCGGCGCGGGAGAAGTGAATGGGTACCGCCACGACCGTCCCCGAGACGCGCGACATGACCGGCGAGGAGCTGTCCGGCGACGAGGCATGGGCGGCACTGCGCCGCTACGGCGGCTGGTCCCTGCTGCGCGACGCCTTCCTCCGCTTCCGGTACGCCGACGGCTTCAGCCACTCCCGGGCCCTCGCCCTGCAGACCGTACTCGCCGTCATACCCCTGGCCATCGCGTTCGTCGGCCTGTCGACCAGCCTGCACACCGAGAGCATCGGCAGGCTGGCCGAACTGACGATCCACCGGATCGCCCGGGGACCCAGTGCCGACGTCGTCGACGACGCCCTCGACCGCGGCCGCCGCACGGCGGGTGACGGCGCCGCCGTCGCCCTCTGGCTCGGCGCCGCCTTCTCACTGGTCAACGTCACCACCGCCATGTGCCAGATCGAGCGGGGCGCCAACCGGATCTACGGCAACGAACGCGACCGCCCCTTCCTCCCGAAGTACCTGCGCGGGCTGCGGATGTCCGTCAGCGCCGGCCTCCCGCTCGGCCTCGGATTCGTCGTCATGGTGGCCGGAGGCGACCTCGCGTCGGCTGCCGTGACCGTCTACCACCTCGACGGCAGCGCCCGCACGGCCTGGGACCTCCTGCGCTGGCCGTTCGGGCTGCTGCTCGCGCTGCTCTCCGCGAGTGTCGTCTTCCGCCGCTCACCGCGCCGCAACCAGCCCGGCTACACCTGGCTGGCCTTCGGCGCGGCCGTCTACCTGGTGCTGTGGATGACACTTACCTGGCTGTTGAGTCTCTATCTGGACCTCAGCGGCTCCTTCGACACCATCTACGGGCCGCTGAGCGCCTTCATGTCCCTGCTGCTGTGGGCGTACCTCACGTCCATCGCCCTCTTCCTCGGGCTCGCGTTCGCCGCGCAACTGGAAGCGGCGCGCGGCCGCCGTCCCGGCCCGATCCAAGCCGATCCGGGAGTCTGAATGCTCAACCGAACCACCCGGGTGGGCGCGCGTGAGCGCCGTCGGCAGGCCGACCGCAGGTTCGGCGCACGGCTGCTGGGCGCCGCCGCCCTCGCCGCCGTCGCCGTGGTCGCCTTCGCGCTGCTCCTCGTCCTGGTCGAGAGCGGGTGGCCGCCCCTGTGGCGCCTGGACAACTCCGCCGCCCGGCGCCTGCACGCGTTCGCCCTGCACCACCACGAGTGGACGTCCGTCCTCCACCTGCTGTCCGACCGCATCTGGGACCCCGTGACGTTGCGCGCGGCCGTCGCGGTGCTGACCGCGTGGCTGCTGTACCGCCGTGCCTGGCGCCTCGCCGCCTGGGCGGCGGTGACCGCGGTGACCGGAGGGCTCGTCGGGCTGCTGGCCAAGGCCGCGGTGGAGCGGGCCAGGCCCGCGCTGCCCGACCCCGTGGCACACGCGCCCGGCTACTCCTTCCCGTCCGGGCACGCGATGACGGCGACCACGTCCTTCGCCATCCTCATGCTGGTGCTGGCACCGCTGCTGCCGCGGGTCTGGCGGACCGCCTGCTGGTGCGTCGCCGTCATCTCCGTCGTCGGGGTCGGCTTCACCCGGGTCGCCCTCGGCGTGCACTGGTTCAGCGACGTCCTGGGCGGCTGGCTCCTCGGCCTCACCGTCGTCGCCCTTACCGCGTGGCCCTTCGAGGCATGGCGCGCGGACACCGGGCGCGACCGTACCCCGGTGAGCCGGGGACTCGAACCCGAACTCACCGAAGCCACCCCCGAACCCCCGGCCTGACAGCCGGTCCGGGGATCGCACCGTGCGGCTGTGGCCCGATTCCCGGGCCCCCGTCGCACACACGTCCCCCTTCCCGCTCCCCGCGTAGGTCCCCCGAAGGGGGGTAAGGGGGTCACCTCCACCCTTCTACGAGGCGGTCATATGCGCGCGTCCACACCGGAGCCCCGCTTCGTGAAACTGTTTTCGGCCACCGACCCCGTCGGGCACGAGCTGGAACGGTCGGAGCACGCCCGGCTCCGGCGCACCCTCGCCGCACGGGCCACGATCAACATGGCGGAAGGCGCGCTGGCCGTGCTCGGCTCACTGCCGATCGAGGACGCGTGCCTCGTCCTGACGGACGTCGCACGTCGTCTGCGCGTCGATGCCCACCTCGTGGCGGAACACGTGCTGAACATGGTGCAGGGGGTCGCCGTTCCGGGCACCGTGTACGACGAGCTCCACCACGTGCTGGACGCGTACGGTTCCGGCGGGAGGAGCGCGGCCGACAGGGTGGCGGAGTGAGGCTGTCGGCCGCGCTCGCCCTGTCGCTCGTCGTCGACGGGGCGATGACCGGGCGGGCCCGGTGCCGGGCTCAGCCGCCCGTCAGCAGTTGCCGTACGACGTAACCGGCGGAGTCCACACCGGAACTGCCGCCTTCCACGAGGGCCGCGACCGAGACGCGGGAGTCGTAGGCGGTCAGCCAGCCGTTGGTGTGGTCCCCCTCTTCGGCGGTGCCCGTCTTGGCGCCGACGCCCGCGAGCCCGCCCAGGCGGGGAGCCGCGGTGCCGGCTGCGGCGACACCGCGCATCATCGACTGCAGGTAGCCGGCGGTGCGCGGGGAGATGGGCCGCGGTGCGGTGGCCTGGTGCTGTCGGGGGATGATGACCGGCTGCTGGAAGCCGGCGTTGCGCACGGTCGCCGCGACGGACGCCATGAACAGGGGAGTGGCCGTGACCTTGCCCTGGCCGATGAACTGGGCCGCCTGGTCGCCGCCCTGGACGTCCGGCGGGATGCTCGGGTCGGTCGTCGCGACCCCGCCGCCGATGGACCAACTGCCCATGCCGAAGACGTTCACCGCCTCGTCGTGCAGGGCGGAGGCGTCACCGTCGTGCACCAGGTGGTGGAAACCGGCCTTGATGAAGGAGGTGTTGCACGACACGGCGAACGCCTGGGCGAGGGAGGAGGAGCTGTTGACCCTCACTCCGGGGTCGTTGTGGAACGTCTGGCTGTTCGCCACCACCGAGTCGGTGCACGGTGCCGGACTGCTCGCCGTCATACCCGCACGGTCGAACAACGCGGCCGCAGTGATGATCTTCATCGTCGAGCCGGGCGACTTGACGCCGTTGATGGCGATGTTCCCGTCCGCGCCCGTGTGCGCGATCGCCAGGACGTGGCCGTTCCGCCAGTCGAGCGCCACGGTTCCGGCGGGCTTGCCCTGGAGGTGGGAGTCCTTCACCGCCTTCTCGGCGACGGCCTGCAGACCGGCGTCGATGGTCGTCCTGACGACCGGTGTCCGTCCCTTGGTGAAGACCTTCAGCCGCTCCACCACCGTGCCGTCACCGTCGACGACGCCCACGCCCGTGCCGGGACTGCCGCCGGTGGGCCGCGCGTTCTGCCGGATCGTCGCCGCGATCTCGTGGAGCGACGGGAAAGCGGACAGTTCCGTTTTGCCGTCGCGCGCGACCACCTTCGCCGCCCCCGCGCCGACCGGTAGCCTGCCCGCGGTGAGCGACTGGCCCTCACCCAGCCCGGGATACAGCACCGAGTTGTTCCAGTGGACCGCGAGCAGGCCGTCCTTGCTCTTCAGCACGGCCACCGCACTCGGGTAGGTCCAGGTGCCACCGGCGACACGCGCGGTGACCTCGAAGTCGACCTTGGCGGCGCCGTGCGTGACCTCGGACGGTCCCGAGGCGCGTACCTGGCCGAATGTCAGCTCCTTCAGGTGCAGTCCGCTCGCGTACTCCCGCAGGGCCTGCGCCGCGGTGTCCGGCAGGTCCGTGTCGCTCGCCGCGCCTTGGAGATGATGACGCGACCAACTGTCCAGGAACGCGCGGGTCGACTTGACCGCTTCCGCGTTCGACGGCGGTGTGTCCGACAACGTTGCCGCGTCTAAGGTTCCCCCGGCCGTCGGCACGCCGTCACCCGCGGAACCGGAGGTGAGGCCGTGCACGACGTTGTACGTACCGATTCCCCCGACGACGAGCAGCGCGGTGCACGTACCGGCCAGGCCGATCTTCACAGCTCTGTTCATGAGCGGGATCGTATGTATGTTCCATGTACGGGTGTGCCGAGCATCGGTAGATCGTTACCGGACCGTGCACCACGAGAGGGCCTCTTCCGGCCGAACGCCGAGACATCCCGGCCGCGCACTGCTTGCAGGGGCCCCGGCGCTCCGGCGGTTGTGAAGCGCGCTGCCTGGACGGACACGGTGCGCGGGCCGGGCGGCGTTGAAAAGGTTGAAAGGCGCGTGGGGCCGGGACGCGGGCCGGACGTGCCGCCGCGAGGCAGCGCCTGTCCGCGCGGTGCAACCACCGCGATGTCTGAAGCCGAACCGCGTGTGTTGCGTCCGCCCCGGCCTCCTGATTCCTTCGACACCTGAACACAAGATGGTCCGTGAGGGCCCGCTTCTTCTGGTTTGCTTCTACGTCTTCTGTTGGACACTCAGGGAGTCAAGACAGTGCATAAAGGGATGAGAAGGTCCATCAGGATGGCGAGTCTGGTCACGTCTTTGACGCTGCCGTTCGCCCTTGCCCAGCCGGCCTTCGCGGGGTCCGAGAACCCCGAGCCGGCCCCCGCGTGCGTCGCGATGTACCAGAGTTGGCGGTACACCGACGCCGCCAACAACTGCGCCGACGCGGTCTCCGTCATGGTCGTCTACGAAGACGGCGCGACCGGTCTGTGCTACCCGCTGCCCGCAGGCGCCTCCGCCACCGTCGGCGAGGGGTACCTCGGCCAACACGGTCACCCCGACCACCTCGCCGCCTGCGACTGAACCAGCCGGACGAGAGGGGGGCGGTCCTACGCCCGCGTGTTGAGTACGGATGCTCATGCGTGGCCCCGCCACCCGCAGCAGCCTGTACCCATGACCGACATCCTCTCGGCGGCCCCGGTACGCCGTCGCCCTTGGTCGCGCCGAACCCGCCGGGGCGTGGACCTTGCCTTCGCGATCCCGCTGTTCCTGGTGGAGACGGTGTGGCTCGCCCTGGACTGGATCTACGGCACCGGTCTTGAGGTGTGGGCGGCGCAGGGCGACAAGGACCGGATCGACGCGGCCGAGCTCGCGCACATGGGGCGGGTACGGACGATGCTGATCGCGGTGATCGTCATCGCGGTCCTCGGGGCCGTCTTCCGCGCGCGCTGGACGGTGGTCGTACATCTGGTGGTCGCCCTGCTGGCCGGCGGAGTGCTCACGGCCTCGCACCAGGAGTGGAACGAGAACCACACCCCGCCCGCCGGTTGCGTCCGTTACCGAGCGGGCTGTTGAGGCGGCCGGGCCCGGACCGCGCCCGGCCGCCCACCCGGGGGACAACCCCCGGTCGCCCGGGGGGAGAACCTCGTAGGCAGTGGGTGGCTGGCAGGCTTCTTCGGGTCGCGGGGGCGACAGGAGACTCTGTGCATGACGACTTCCCCCGGTGTCTCCGCGACGCCCCGGTCCACTGCCGCCCTCGCCGAAAAGCCCCGTGCGGACGCCGGCAGCGACTTCGCGCGGCTCTCCCAACGGATAGCGGCGGCGGGCCTGTTGCGTCGGCGCCCCGGCTACTACACGGCACGCGTCGGCCTGGTCGCCGGACTGTACGCGGCGGGGTGGGGCGCCTTCTTCGTCCTGGGCGACAGCTGGGGCCAACTGGCCGTCGCGGCCTTCCTGGCCTTGGTGTTCGGGCAGGTCGCCCTGCTGGCGCACGACCTGGCCCACCGGCAGGTCTTCCGGCGGCGCGGGCCGAGCGAGAGCATGGGCCGGCTGTTCGGGAACCTGGGCGTCGGCATGAGCTACGGCTGGTGGATGAACAAGCACACGCGCCACCACGCCAACCCCAACCATGAGGACCTGGACCCCGACGTCGCCCCGGACATCCTGGTGTGGTCCACCGATCAGGCGCGTGCCAGCCGTGGCGTGGCGCGACTGATCGGCGGCCATCAGGCGTTGCTGTTCTTCCCGTTGCTGACGCTCGAAGGCTTCAACCTGCACGTGTCGAGCCTGCGGGCGCTGCGTTCGCCGTACATGAAGAAGCGGACGCTGGAGGCCACCCTGCTCCTGCTGCACATCGCGGGCCTGCTGTCCGCTCTCTTCCTCGTCCTCTCGCCGGGCAGGGCTCTGGCGTTCCTGGCGCTGAACCAGTGCCTGTTCGGTGTCTATCTCGGCTGCACCTTCGCCCCGAACCACAAGGGCATGCCCACCTTCACCGGTGACGAGCGGCCCGACTTCCTGCGACGCCAGGTGCTGACCTCCCGCAACGTGCGCGGCGGTCCGCTCACCGACGTGATGCTGGGCGGCCTCAACTACCAGATCGAGCACCACCTGTTCCCGAGCATGCCCACACCCCATCTGCGCCGTGCGCAGACCATCGTGCGGCAGTACTGCGCCGACTTGGGGGTGCCGTACCACGAGACCGGGCTGATCCGCTCCTATCGCGAGGCGCTGACGCACCTGCACCGGGTGGGAGAGCCGATCCGGCGGCAGCGCGGGGCTCGGTGAGACGTCCCCTCCCCGAAGGGAGGGGACGCGGCGCCTACCGGGTGCCGAGACCGGCGTCGTCGACCTCGTCCTTGCCCTCGGCCTTGAGGACCTTGTCGAGCAGGGTGAGGTCGTAGATGCCCTTCAGGTCGGGCTTGTCCAGCAGACCGGCCGTCACCGCGTGCTGCGCCTCGGTGTCGAGGGTCGAGGCCAGCGGGTCGTTGAGGAAGGCGATGGACTTCCAGGCCGGGTCGATGACATCGGCGGGCAGCTCCTTGCCCGACAGGTCCTTCAGCGCCGCGTTGGCGGACGCCTTCGCCTTGTCCGGGTTGGCGTTGATCCACTCGTTCGTCTTCACCGACCCGCGCAGCACGGCCTCGACGACGTCGGGGTGAGCCTTCAGGAACTTCTGCGACACGATGATGTTCGTGATCACGAACTTCTTGTCCGGCCACAGCGTCGACTCGTCGAGCAGGACCTTCGCGCCCTCGGCGACCAGCTTGGAGGCGGTCGGCTCGGGGACCCAGGCACCGTCGATGGAACCGGACTTGTAGGCATCCGGCGTGATCTTGTTGTCGGTGCGGACGACGGAGACGTCACCCTTGCCACTCTGTGCGTCGACCTTCCAGCCCTGCTGGGCCGCCCAGTTGAGGAACGCGACGTCCTGGGTGTTGCCGAGCTGGGGCGTGGCGATCTTCTTGCCCTTGACGTCCTTGAGGGACTTGATCTTCTTCGGGTTGACGACCAGCTTCACCCCGCCCGAGGCCGAACCGCCGATGATCCGCAGGTTCTTGCCGTCGGACTTCGCGTAGCCGTTGATGGCGGGGGAGGGGCCGATCCAGCCGATGTCGATGGACCCGGCGTTGAGCGCCTCGATCTCGGAGGGGCCGGCGTTGAAGGTGGACGTCTTGATCGTGGTGCCGCCGAGCTCCTTCTGGAACAGGCCCTCCTGCACGCCGACGAGCGCGGTGGCGTGCGTGAGGTTGGGGAAGTAGCCGATCTTGACCTCGTCGGCCGAGAGCTTCTTGGCGCCTGCCGCGACCGCGGTCTTCTTCCCGTCGTCGGTGGAGTCCGAACCGTACCCGCAGGCGGTCAGCAGGACGGGCAGGGTCGCTATGACGGCGATGGTGCGCAGGGTGGTGAACGGTCTCGCGGTAGACACGGAGGTGTCCTCTCAGGGGATGGGCGAACTGGTGGGACGGGTACGGCAGAGCGGGGCGTGGGGGAG
>NZ_JAJSZC010000177.1:0-16702 GCF_036815105.1 Streptomyces sp. IBSBF 3136 | reverse complement strand
TGGGGCGGCAGGTCGGCGGCAGCGGGTGCTGGGATCCGGTGGGTCGGGTCGCCGGTGGCGTCGGTTGTGGGACGGCTCAGCGGCGTCGGTACGGCAGGCAGGGGTACCCCTCCTCGGGCGGAAGTGGATGGCGCCCTTCCATCCTCCTCACCAGCCAGGATCAGCGCCAACGAATGTTTTTGCTGGGATCGAGCAATGCGAGTGATACTTGTCGCGTGGAGCTACGTCAGCTGGAGCACTTCGTCGCGGTCGCCGAGGAGCTGAGTTTCACGCGGGCCGCCCGTCGGCTGCACGTGGTGCAGTCGGGGGTGTCCGCCGCGATCCGCTCCCTGGAGCGCGAGCTCGGCTGCGCGCTGTTCGAGCGCACGTCGCAGCAGGTCCGGCTCACCGGGGCGGGCGCGGCGCTGCTGCCGGAGGCCCGGGCCACCCTGCACGCCGCCCAGGCGGCCCAGGACGCCGCGCGCGCCGCACGGGGCACGCTGCGCGGCACGGTGAACGTGGGCGCCATGGCCTCGGTCGAGGTGGTGGACCTGCCTGCGCTCCTCGGGCAGCTCCACGCCCGGCATCCGGCGATCGACGTCCGGCTGCGGCTGGCGACGACCGGATCGGCGGGGCTGGCGCACGCGCTGCTGAGCGGGGACCTGGACGTGGCCTTCCTGTCGCTGCCCGAGCACAAGCCCGCCGGGATCGACGCACGGGAGCTGGCCACCGTGCCGCTCGTCCTCGTGGTGAGCGCCGCCCATCCGCTCGCGCAGCGGGGGGAGGTGGCACTCGCGGACCTCGCGGGGGAGCCCTTCGTGGACTTCCCGCCGGGCTACGGCAACCGCGAGGTGGTCGACCGGGCGTTCGCGGCGGCGGGCGTCGTACGCCGGGTGGCACTGGAAGTGCCGGACATCGACATGGGGGCGGCCCTGGTCCGGCACGGCCTGGGCATCGCCTTCCTGCCCGCGTTCGCCGTTGCCCGCACCCCCGGCCTGCACGTCCTGGACGTCGACGGCACCATGCTCCGCTGGAGCATGCATCTCGGCACGTCGTCGACCCGGCGGCCCAGCGCGGCCCTGGGGGCGCTGCTCGACCTGGTCGACCTCCACGTCATCGCCCTCTGACGCCCGGGCCGCGGTCCTGTCGCCACCGAGACCGGCGGTCCGCGGGTGTCACCCACCGTGCCGTCCGTCCCGGCGCACACGCAGCGTCCGGGCCGCTGCCGCCGTGACGCGGGCGCCGTGCCGAGGTTCCGGGGTCACCCGGCGGATTCGAGGGCCTGGGAGAAGTCCGTTCCGAGCTGCGACATCAGGTCGCTGAACTCCTTCTCGCTGATCGCCTCCCGGAGCACGGCCAGTACGGTTCGCACACCCCGGTCGGCTTCCTCCTCCTTGAGCATGGTGCGTTCGGCCACGCGCCGCACGCTGTCGTGATGGCCGAAGCGCTCGATGCGGTCCGTGGTTCCCCGGCGCACCGCCTCCGCGAGGCCCTCGGGGAGCTCGGTGATCAGGTCTCTGGCCTCCCCCGTGCTCAGCCTGTGGGCCAGCGTCTCGAGCGTGGCCCAGGTCAGGTCCTTCGCCTCCTGCCGGCTCAGTCCGGTGCGCTCGGCGACGGTACGGACGAATTCCTGCTCATCCATGCGTCGTCCTCCTTCGCTGCTGTGTTGCGATGAACGGCGCGGACCCCCTGCAAGCCTCCCACGCCGACCCGGCCCGCGCACGGACGGCGGTGACCACGACCACCCACAGCTCGACGCCTCCGTGCACCGTGGTGTGCAGGGCGTCGCCGGTCAGGTGCCACAATTTGCCGTGACATGGGACGAATCAGCAGGTGTGAACGGGCTTGGGCGTGGAAACCCGAAGTGCCCCGACTCCAGGGAGGCGCCATGGACGCCCATGTCACTGGCCAGGGAAGCCCCATCGCCACGGTCAACCCGTACACCGGTGAAAGGGTTCGGGAGTTCCCGGCGCTGAGCGCGGAGGACGTGGAGCGCGCGATCGACGCGGCGCACCGGAGCTTTCCGGACTGGCGTGCCCGGTCGACGGCCGACCGTGGGGCCCTCGTGCGACGCGCCGGCCGGCTCATGAGGGAGCGCAAGGAGGAACTGGCGCAACTCCTGACCCTTGAGGTCGGCAAGCTGATCAACTCGAGCCGTGCGGAGGTCGACCTCGCGTCCGACATCCTCACCTACTACGGCGAGCACGGTCCCGAGCTGCTGGAAGAGCGACCCCTGCCGGTGCCCGGGGGCACGGCCGTGCTGGTGAACGAGCCGCTCGGCGTCCTTCTCGGTGTGATGCCCTGGAACTTCCCGCTGTACCAGGTGGTCCGATTCGCGGGTCCGAACCTCGTCCTCGGCAACACGATCCTGCTCAAGCATGCGAGCAGTTGCCCCCAGTCCGCACTGGCACTCGAGCGGCTGTTCACGGATGCGGGTGTGCCGACCGGGGTCTATACCAATCTCTTCGTGCGGGGCAGGGACGTCGGGAAGATCATCGATGACTCCCGTGTGCAGGGAGCGTCACTGACCGGCAGCGAGCGGGCGGGCGTGAGCGTGGGCGAGATCGCCGGCCGCAATGTCAAGAAGTCCGTCCTCGAGCTGGGCGGCAGTGATCCCTTCGTCGTGCTGGACGGTCACAACCTCGAGCGCACCGTCTACGCCGCGTTCCTCGGCCGGATGGGCAACACCGGGCAGTGCTGCGTGGCGGCCAAGCGCTTCATCGCCCTTGCCGACGTCTACGACGCCTTCCTCACCGGGCTGCGTGACCGGATGGGCGAGGTCCAACCGGGAGATCCGGCCGACCCCGCCACCACGCTCGGCCCGCTGTCCTCCGAGGCCGCGGCCGAACTCCTGATGGAGCAGGTCCGTGACGCGGTGGACAAGGGAGCCACGGTGGTGCTGGGCGGCGGGCGGCCCGACCTGCCGGGCGCCTTCGTCGAGCCGACCGTCCTCACCGACGTCACACCGGACATGCGGGCCTACCGGGAAGAGCTCTTCGGCCCCGTTGCCGCCGTCTACCGGGTCGCCGACGAGGACGAGGCCGTGGCGCTGGCCAACACCTCCCCCTACGGCCTGGGAGGCGCGGTCTTCGCCGCCGACCCGGAACGTGCTCGCGGGGTCGCGGACCGGCTGGAGGCGGGCATGGTGTGGATCAACCACCCGACGGCGTCCCGTCCGGAGCTGCCCTTCGGCGGCATCAGCCGTTCCGGCTACGGGCGCGAACTCGGCGACGTGGGCATCATGGAATTCGCGAACCGCAAGCTCGTGCGCTACGTGGACGCCGACGCCCCGATCGAAGAGGTGCTGGGCTGACCTACGAGGGAGGTCGCCTCGCCCGCTTCGGCGTCAGCCGGGGCCGCCCAGCACGATCTTGCGTCAGCCGGGGCCGCCCAGCACGATCTTCCATACTCGGGTCGCCACCTGGAGGTTCAGCCGGTCCTCGACGTCCGCGAGGTCGTGGCCGCTGATCTCGCGGATGCGCTGGAGCCGATAGCGCAACGTGCTGCGGTGGATCGCGAGGGAGTCGGCGGTCTCGTCGTAGTTGCCGCCGCAGTCGAAGTACCTGGACAGGGTCTCCACCATGGCCGCGTGGTGCCGCGAGTCGTAGTCGATGAGCTGCCCGAGCCACTCGTGGACGAACGTCTCCAGTTCCCGGTAATCGTTGCCGGGTCCCAGGATGCGGTAGAGGCCGAGCTCGTCGAAGAACGTCGTGCCGTAGCGCTCGCGGGAGTGGCGGCGCACGTCCAGGGCGCGCTGCGCCTCCTGGTAGCGGTGGGGGATGTCGTCCAGGGAGTCGGAAGGGGCGCTCACCCCGATCGTCCCGGACCGTGTTCCGGTCTCCCGGGCGAGCGCCTCGTACAGCGCGCGGGCGTGCGGCCTGTCGTCGGCGACCAGGACCACGTGGTCGGAGCGTCGGGTCAGCATCGAGCGCATGCCCACGGCAGAGGCCGCCCGCCCCACGGTCCGCGCGAAGGAATCGTCGGCGGTCCGGTTCGACCACTGCACCACGACGACGTAGTGGCTGCGGTGCAGATCGTGTCCGACTGCCTCGGACCGGGCGTAGGCGCTCGCAGCTCCCGTCCCTGCCAGGAGGTCGTCGACCAGCTCGCGGTGCAGCCTCAACTCGACTTCGGCCAGATCACGCAGGTGCACCAGTTCCAGGGCGAGCGAGGTGGAGGCGTGTGCCAGCGCGAGCACGGTGTGCTCGTCGGCCTCGCCCCGGGCATCGACCAGGGCCAGCACGCCCAGGGTCTCACCGTGCGGGCGGACCAGGCTGATCAACCGGTCCTTTATCCGCACCGGCCCGACCTCCCGGGCGGCGGCGTGCAGCATCTCCTCCTGGCGCACGGGATCCGGTTCCGGATAGGGGTCGGGACGGCTGGGGCCGGTCCAGGACCTCAGCCGTCCGAAGCGGTCCTCGACCAGCGCGGGAAGTCCGGTGAGCCGGTGCAGTGCGCGGGTGATGGCTTCCTCGCCGCCGCCCGAGGCGGCGACGTCGGCCATGAGCGCGTGCACGGCCCGCTGGTACCCCAGCTCCGCCATGACGGAGATCACCTGCCGCTGGAGGGCTGTGCGTTCCTCCCTCAGCCGGTGCAGCTCCAGCGCGTCCTCGCGTTGGCGGCGGTGTGCGAAGGCGACCGACAGTGCGGCGGCGGTGTGCCGGACGAGCGTGGCGAGCTGAGATCGCTCGGCCGCGGTGGGCCGGGAGCGGGACGTCACCACGAGGTAGCCGTGGAGTCTCTCGAGCCCGCGCAGCCCCAGGGCCTGGCCCCAGGGCTTTCCGGGTACGGTCACAGGGCCGTCCTGCCCGGCCAGCTCCCGCACCCTCCGGCCCACGGCCGAGGCGTGCGTCTGCCCGTTCCTCGGGCTGGGGACCAGGTCGCCGTCCACCGTGAGGTACCCGGCCTCGGCGCGATATGGACCCGCGGCGGCTATGTGGTCCATGGCCAGGCGCAGGATCTCGCCTTCGTCCGGGGTCTCGAACAGGGCGCGGGAGAGCACCAGCAGGGCGCGGAGGGCATGGCCGGCCGGGGTGCAAGCGGGTGGGCGTGACCCTTTGCGCGCGGCCGTGGGGTGCCGCCCGGCGCTGCCCCGCGGAAGGCTGCCCTCCCGGTCGGAGCCGCGGTGGTACAGGCTGTGCGCCCGGCTGCCGGCCATGGGATCACTCCGTTCTCCCCAAGTCCTCAGGGGGGCGAGCGGTATTTCGTGTACCCGCTCCCGGCCGGCTTATCTGAGATGTCCGGATTCTTTCTCTCGTACTCGTGGGGCGACCGGAGCCGTGCATTCCTGACTCGCCAGGCGCAGGCGTGGAGCCACCCGGTTCGTCACCCTGGGGAGTGCTCGAGCTTCGAGACCCTCCGTGCGCACCGGCGGAGGTCCCACCCCTGTCTGCACGAACGTGATCCGGAGAGTCGACGCAGGCGCCGCACCGGGAGGAGTTCCCCATGGCCAAGGCAGTGGGCATCGACCTGGGCACCACCAACTCGGTGATCGCCGTCTGGGAGGGCGGCGAGCCGTCCGTCGTGCCCAACAGCGAGGGCAACCGCACGACACCGTCCGTGGTGGCCTTCACCGACACCGGGGAACGTCTGGTCGGCCAGCTGGCCCGGCGCCAGGCGATCCTCAATCCCAAGGGCACCATCTACTCGGCCAAGCGGTTCATCGGCCGGCACTTCGACGAGGTCTCCGACGAAGCCAAGGCCGTCGCCTACGACGTCGTCCCGGGAGAGAACGGCGAGGCCCGCTTCAAGGTGCGCGACAAGCTGTACGCGCCTGAGGAGATCAGCGCACAGGTGCTGCGCAAACTCGCCGACGACGCCTCCAAGCAGCTGGGGGAGCGGGTCACGGAGGCGGTCATCACCGTGCCCGCCTACTTCAACGACGCCCAGCGCACCGCGACCCGTGACGCCGGCCGGATCGCGGGCCTGGAGGTGCTGCGGATCATCAACGAGCCGACGGCGGCCGCCCTCGCGTACGGCATGGACAAGAAGGAGCACGAGACCGTCCTCGTCTTCGACCTGGGCGGCGGCACCTTCGACGTGAGCATCCTCGACGTCGGCGACGGCGTGGTGGAGGTGCGCTCCACCGCCGGTGACAGCCACCTGGGCGGCGACGACTTCGACCGGCGGCTGGTGGACTACCTCGCGGACGACTTCCAGAAGGAGAACGGCATCGACCTGCGCAAGGACCCGCAGGCGCTGCAACGTCTATTCGAGGCGGCGGAGAAGGCCAAGACCGAGCTCAGTTCGGTGACGCAGACGCAGGTCAGCCTGCCGTTCATCACCGCCGACGCCTCGGGCCCCAAGCACCTCACCGACTCGATCATGCGCTCCACCTTCGAGCAGATCACCGGCGACCTGGTGGAGCGTTGCCTGGGACCGGTGCAGCAGGCGATGGCCGACGCCAAGGTCGGCGAGAGCGACATCGACGAGGTCATCCTCGTCGGCGGCTCCACCCGCATCCCCGCCGTCCAGGCGTTGGTGCGCCGGCTGACCGGCGGCAAGGACCCCAACATGAGCGTCAACCCCGACGAGGTCGTGGCGCTGGGCGCCGCGATCCAGGCCGGGGTGCTCAAGGGCGAGGTCAAGGATGTCCTGCTGCTCGACGTCACCCCGCTGTCGTTGGGCGTGGAGACGCGCGGCGGAGTGATGACGAAGATCGTCGAGCGGAACACCACCATCCCGGTGCGCCGCAGCGAGACCTTCTCCACCGCCGAGGACAACCAGCCGGCCGTCGATGTGGTGGTCCTCCAGGGCGAGCGAGAGCGGGCAGCCGACAACCGGGTGCTCGGCCGGTTCCAGCTCACCGACATCCGGCCGGCGCCGCGGGGCGAACCACAGGTCGATGTCACTTTCGACGTCGACGCCAACGGCATCCTCAACGTCAGCGCGCGCGACAAGGACACCAGCAAGGAACAGGGCATCACCATCAGCGAGAGTTCCAACCTCGACCGGAGCGAGGTCGAACGCATGGTCCAGGAGGCCGAGCGCAACCAGGGCCAGGACCAGGCACTCCGCGAGGCCGTCGACGCCCGCAACGAGCTCGACGCCGTCGCATACCAGGTCGAGAAGCGTCTCGCCGAACTGGGCGACGCAGCCCCCGCGCACGAGAAGGCACGCGCCGAGATGCTCGTGTCCGACGCCCGGGCTGCGGTCAAGGAAGAGGCAGGCGTGGAGCGCGTGCGGCCCCTGGCCTCCGAACTCCAGCAGGTGCTTGCCGGGCTGGCGGCTCATCAGGGCGCGGCCGACACAGGCGGTCCCGGCCAGGACACCACCGGGGGCGGCGCGACCGGTGACGGCCCGAGCGGCGGTGGCGTTGACGATGATGTCATCGACGCCGAGTTCGACAAGGGCTGAGGCGCGCCATGCCCACCCATCCTCAGGAACCCGACCGGGCGGCGTCGGATCCGGTCGAACCGGTCCCGGGAGACGCCGGACGCCCTCCTCGCGCGGATTTGCCGCAACCGGGCCCGCCCCGGCCCGGAGCGGCGGACGACCAACCGGGAGCCGATGCCGCCGGCCCCGCGACTGCCGAGGACGAGTACACGACCGCGATCCGGGAACTGGAGGACCGCTGGCGGCGCGCACTCGCCGACCTCGACAACCTTCGCAAGCGTCACGCCAGGGAACTGGAGCGCGAACGGGCGGTCGAGCGGTCCCGCACGGCGGCCGCCTTCCTGCCCGTCCTGGACAACCTCGAACTCGCCCTGACCCACGCCGGCGCCGATCCGGGCGCGATCGTGGAGGGCATCCGGGCGGTACGTGACCAGGCGGTGAACGTCCTCGAACTGCTCGGCTACCCGCGGCATGCCGAGACCGGCGTCGCCTTCGACCCGGCCCGGCACGAGGTGGTCGGCGTCGTCCAGGACCCCGACGCCCCACCGGGCACGGTCGTCGAGGTGCTGCGCCCCGGCTACGGGGACGGCGAGCGGCAGCTCAGGCCCGCCGCCGTGACTGTCGCGAAGCGAGAGTGACCGGCCATGGCACGGGACTTCTACGAGGTGCTGGGCGTCTCGCGGACCGCGAGCCAGGACGAGATCCAGCAGGCATATCGCAAACTCGCCCGCAGGTACCACCCCGACGTCAACAAGGACCCCGGGGCGGAGGAGCTTTTCAAGGACCTCAACGAGGCACACAGCGTCCTGTCCGATCCCAAGACCCGAGCCCGCTACGACCGCTTCGGCGAGGATTTCCGCAAGATCCCGGAGGACTTCGACGAACGGGTCGCGGCGGGAGCGGGCGGCGGCTTCCGCGGTCGGCGGACCGCAGGCGGTGGCGGTCCCCGCGTCCGGTACGCCACCGGCTTCGGCGACGACTTCGGCGCGGAGGGCATCGACATCGAGGACCTGTTCGGCTCCATGTTCGGAGCCGGCGCCGCCCGAGGCGGCGTCCCCGGAGCGGACCAGGAGGCCGAACTGCCGCTCACTGTCGAGGAGGCGTACCGAGGCGGCCGTCGCACCGTCACGCTCGCCGGTCCCACCGGGCAGCCGCGGCGGTACGAGGTCGACGTGCCGCCGGGCGTCACCGACGGGCAGCGCATCCGGCTGGCGGGTGAGGGTGGCCAGGGCAGTGGTGACGCCGCCGCGGGCGACCTGTACCTGCGGGTGCGTATCCGGCCCCACCCCCGGTTCCGGCTTGACGGCCGTGACGTGCACGTCCTGCTTCCGGTCGCCCCGTGGGAGGCGGCCCTGGGTGCGACCGTGCCGGTGCCCACGCCCGGCGGCGGCACGGCCAAGGTCACGGTGCCCGCGGGCTCGTCCAGCGGCCGGCGGCTGCGGCTGCGCGGTGAGGGCATGCCGAACCCGCGGGGCGCGAACGGCGACCTGTACGCCGAACTCCGCATCATGGTGCCTCCCGTCCTCGACGACCGGGAGCGCGAACTGTTCGAGGAGCTCGCCGCCACTTCCTCGTTCGACCCCAGGAGGACGCGATGAACGACCGACCTGCGGGAACGGGAGGCTTCGGCCAGGCCGGCGTGGGTGGCCGTCCGGTACGAACGGGCGCCGACATCACCGCCTCGACGGCCGTCCGGTACGCGCTCGTGCCCGCCCCCATGCTCTCCCTCGACGCTGTGGCCCGTCGCTCGGGCCTCCACCCCGATCTGATCCGCCGGTTCGTCGCCCTCGGCCTGGTCGACGCCGAACGCGACAGCGCGGGGCGCCTGGTGTTCGACCCCACGGCTCCGGCGGTCCTTGCCCGCATCCAGCGGCTGCGCACCGGACTCTGCCTCAACTACGCATCCATCGGCCTGGTGCTCGACCTGCTCGACCGCATCAGCCTGCTCGAAGCCGCCCTGCGCGGCCGCGGCACGAGGAGTGAAACACCCCCATGGACATGAACCGTCTCACCCAGAAGTCCCAGGAAGCCCTCCAGGAGGCTCAGTCCGCGGCCGTCGGCATGGGGCACACCGAGGTCGACGGGGAACACCTGCTGCTCGCACTTCTCGATCAGGAGGACGGTCTGATCCCGCGGTTGCTGCAACAGGCCGGCACCGAGCCGAAGGAACTACGCGCGGCCGTGCGCGAGGAACTCTCCCGCCGCCCGAAGGTCACCGGCCCCGGCGCGGCACCCGGCCAGGTCTTCGTCACCCAGCGCCTGTCCCGCCTGCTCGACGCCGCCGAACGGGAGGCCAAACGCCTCAAGGACGAGTACGTGTCCGTGGAGCACCTCCTGCTCGCCCTGGCCGAGGAGAGCTCGTCGACCGCCGCCGGACGCCTGCTCAAGGAGCACGGCGTGACCCGGGATTCGTTCCTGAGGGCGCTCACCCAGGTCCGCGGCAACCAGCGGGTCACCTCCGCCAACCCCGAAGTGGCCTACGAGGCGCTGGAGAAGTACGGCCGCGACCTGGTCCTCGAGGCTCGGTCCGGGCGGCTGGACCCCGTCATCGGCCGTGACGCGGAGATCCGCCGTGTCACCCAGATCCTCAGCCGCAAGACCAAGAACAACCCCGTCCTCATCGGCGACCCCGGCGTCGGCAAGACCGCCATCGTCGAGGGCCTGGCCCAGCGCATCGTCCGTGGCGATGTCCCCGAGGGTCTGCGCGACAAGACGGTGTTCGCCCTCGACATGGGCTCCCTGGTCGCCGGCGCCAAGTACCGCGGCGAGTTCGAGGAACGTCTCAAGGCCGTGCTGTCCGAGGTGAAGGCCGCCCAGGGGCGCATCCTGCTCTTCGTCGACGAACTCCACACCGTCGTAGGAGCGGGCGCCGCCGAAGGGGCCATGGACGCGGGCAACATGCTCAAGCCGATGCTCGCCCGCGGCGAACTGCACATGATCGGCGCCACCACCCTCGACGAGTACCGCAAGCACATCGAGAAGGACGCCGCCCTGGAACGCCGCTTCCAGCAGGTCATGGTCGACGAGCCGAGCGTGGAGGACACCATCTCCATCCTGCGCGGACTGCGCGAACGCCTGGAGGTCTTCCACGGCGTGAAGATCCAGGACACCGCGCTGGTCTCCGCGGCCACCCTCAGCCACCGCTACATCACCGACCGGTTCCTGCCCGACAAGGCCATCGACCTCGTCGACGAGGCGTGCGCCCGGCTGCGTACCGAGATCGACTCGATGCCCGCCGAACTCGACGAGATCACCCGCCGCGTCACCCGCCTGGAGATCGAGGAGGCGGCCCTGTCCAAGGAGACCGACGCCGCCAGCAAAACTCGCCTGGAGGAACTGCGCAGGGAACTCGCCGACCTGCGCGGCGAGGCCGACGCCAAACGTGCCCAGTGGGAGGCCGAACGGCAGGCCATACGCCGCGTGCAGGAACTGCGGCAGGAACTGGAGCAGGTCCGTCACGAGGCGGAGGAGGCCGAACGCGCCTACGACCTCAACCGCGCCGCCGAACTCCGCTACGGCCGCCTCCAGGATCTGGAGCGCCGACTTGCCGCGGAGGAGGAGCAACTGGCCGCCAAACAAGGACAGAACCGGCTGCTGCGGGAGGTCGTCACCGAGGAGGAGATCGCCGAGATCGTCGCCGCCTGGACCGGCGTCCCCGTCGCCCGCCTCCAGGAAGGCGAACGCGAGAAACTGCTGCGCCTCGACGAGATCCTGCGCGAGCGCGTCATCGGCCAGGACGAGGCCGTCAAGCTCGTCGCCGACGCCATCATCCGCGCCCGCTCCGGCATCCGCGACCCTCGCCGCCCCATCGGCTCGTTCATCTTCCTCGGCCCCACCGGCGTCGGGAAGACCGAGCTTGCCAAGACCCTCGCCCGGGCCCTGTTCGACTCCGAGGAGAGCATGGTCCGCCTCGACATGAGTGAGTACCAGGAGCGGCACACCGTCAGCCGGCTCATGGGCGCACCGCCCGGATACGTCGGCTACGAGGAAGGCGGCCAGCTCACCGAGGCCGTACGCCGCAAGCCGTACTCGGTTGTGCTGTTCGACGAGATCGAGAAGGCGCACACCGATGTCTTCAACACCCTGCTGCAGATCCTCGACGACGGCCGCATCACCGACTCGCAGGGTCGCACCGTCGACTTCCGCAACACCGTGATCATCATGACGTCCAACATCGGCTCCGAGTACCTCCTCGACGGCGCCACCGCCGAAGGTGAGATCAAGCCCGATGCCCGCGCCCTGGTGATGGGCGAGCTGCGCGGGCACTTCCGCCCGGAGTTCCTCAACCGCGTCGACGACATCGTGCTGTTCAAACCGCTCGGCGAGCGGCAGATCGAGCGGATCGTGGAGCTGCAGTTCGACGAACTGCGGCAGCGGCTCGCCGAACGCCGCATCACCGTCGAACTCACCGACGCCGCCCGCGAAGTGATCGCCCACCAGGGTTACGACCCGGTGTACGGGGCCCGGCCACTGCGCCGCTACATCTCCCACGAGGTCGAGACACTGGTCGGGCGCGCCCTGCTGCGTGGCGACGTCCAGGACGGCGCGACGGTCCGCGTCGACGCCGAACACGGAGAGCTGGTGGTCACCTACGACCAGCCCGAGGACGTGAAGGGAGCGCGGGCGGCATGAACACGATGCACGCGACGACCGTCAGTTGTCCGAACTGCGGGCGCACCAACCGGGTGCCCGCGGCCGCGGAGGGCCGCCCCAAGTGCGGCCACTGCAAGCAGCCCCTGCCGTGGATGGTGGACGCGGGCGACGACGACTTCACCGAGGTCGCCGAGCGGGCCGACGTCCCCGTCGTGGTCGACCTGTGGGCCACCTGGTGCGGCCCCTGCCGCATGGTCAGCCCCGCGCTGGAGAAGGTCGCCACCGATCTCGCCGGCCGAATCAAACTCGTCAAGGTCGACGTCGACAAGAACCCGCGACTGTCGCAGCGTTTCGAGGTCCAGGCCGTACCGACACTGCTGATCCTCGACCAGGGCGCGACGGTCGCCCGGCAGGCGGGGGCGGCGCCCGCCCCCGCTCTGCGCCAGTGGGTGGAACAGTCGCTCACCGCCCGGAAGGGGTGATCCGGATGACCCTGCGTGCAGACCCCCACCTCGCGCTTGTCCGGCCGGTCCAGCCGCTGACCCCGGAAGGGTGTCAGGAGTGTCTGGTGCTCGGCTCCCCGTGGGTCCACCTGAGGCTCTGCCTGACCTGCGGGCACGTCGGCTGCTGCGACTCCTCGCCGAACAAGCACGCGCGCAGCCATGCGGCTGCAGTCGCCCATCCGATCGTGCAGTCGTTCCAGCCCGGCGAGGAATGGCGCTGGTGCTACGTTCACGAGGCGTTCGTCTGATGTCCGGCGACCAGTCGCCGCCGGGCGAAGAACCGGTGCCGAAGGAAGCGGACGAGGCCGCCCCTTGGGAGACCCCGGACATCTACGGTGCGTATCCGCGCCTCACGGAGGACCAGGTAGCACGTCTGGCGGAGCACGGGCAACGCCGAAGCATGGCTCCGAACGACGTGCTGATCCGGGAGGGGGAGCGCTGCGAGACGTTCTTCGTCGTCCTCAGCGGTACCGTCGCCGTCGTCGAGGACTACGGCACTCCCGAGGAGCACGTGCTGCGCGTGCACGGCCCCGGTCGCTTCATCGGCGAACTCGGCCTGCTGCACGGACAGGTGTCCTTCTACACCGCTGTCGCCAGGGAGCCGGGCGAGGTCCTCGTCGTCTCCTTGGACCAGTTGCGCCATCTGGTGTCCCGGGACTCCACCATCGGGGACGTCGTGTTGCGCGCCTGTCTGGGCCGTCGCGCGCTGCTCGTCGGACAGGGCGCCGGCTTCCGCATCATCGGCTCGCGCTACTCGCCCGACACCAGGCGGCTGCGCGAGTTCGCCGTCCGCAACCGGCTGCCGCACCGGTGGATCGACCTGGAGACCGACGAGGAGGCGGAGGAACTGCTGCGCCGCTTCGGCGTCGGCCCGGAGGAGACACCGCTCGTCATCTGGCGGGACACCACCCTGTTGCGCAACCCCAGCAACGCGGAGCTGGCCCGGCTCATCGGCCTGCCGGCACTGCCCGCCGGGAACCGTCACGGCGACGTCCTCATCGTGGGCTCAGGACCCGCCGGCCTCGCCGCGGCGGTGTACGCCGCCTCCGAGGGCCTGAGCACCACCGTGGTGGAGGCGATGGCCACCGGCGGCCAGGCCGGCACATCGTCCCGCATCGAGAATCTGCTCGGCTTCCCCTCCGGTATCTCCGGCGCCGAACTCACCGAACGAGCCGTGCTCCAGGCCGACAAGTTCGGCGCCAGGATCAGCCTTCCGCTGGAGGCGACCGGAATCCATCCCAAGGACGAGGACCACTACGTGGTCGTGTTCGCCGACGGCAGCGAGATCGCCGCCCGCGCCGTCGTCCTGGCCATGGGTGCCCGCTACCGCCGGCTCCAGGTGCCCGGCATCGAACGCCTCGAGGGAACGAGCGTGCACTACTCGGCGACCGTGTACGAGGCCCAGCAGTGCCGCGTCGACCCGGTGGCCGTCGTCGGCGGAGGCAACTCGGCGGGCCAGGCGGTGCTGTTCCTCGCCGGGTACGCGCCGAAGGTGCACCTGCTGGTCCGAGGAGCCAGCCTCGAGGCCAGCATGTCCCGCTACCTGGTCGACCAGGTCGAGCGCCATCCGCGGGTGGAGGTCATGCTGCACACCGAGGTCACCGAGGTCATCGGCCAGGAGGTGCTGGAGGAGCTCGACGTGGTCGACAACCGCACGGGCGGGCACCGCCGACTCGCGGTACGAAGCCTGTTCGTCTTCACCGGAGCCGACCCTCACACCGAGTGGCTCGCCGGCACCATCGCCCTCGACTCCCGCGGCTTCGTCCTCACCGGGCCGGAGGCCCAGGAAGCCTGCGCCCACTCCGAGGTGTGGCACGGCCGCGGGCGTTCGTGCATGACCCTGGAGACCAGCCTGCCCGGGGTCTTCGCGGTGGGGGACGTCCGTAGCGGCTCGGTGAAGCGGGTGGCCTCGGCGGCCGGTGAGGGCGCGATGGCCATCCACTTCGTGCACCGGCACCTGGGGCACTCGGCCGTACCCGGCACCACGGGCACGTCAGCTGTCGCGGGCCACTCGGACGTCTCCCCACGCCTACGCCACAAGGAGTCCGCATGGCTCGCGTGACCCATGGCGGGCGATGAGATCACGAGAAGGAAGAAGGAGGCGATTGTGATGGCCATGCCGGTCCGGCGCCACCGCGGTGGCGGTCTGCAGGAAAGGCCCGTCTGGGTACCCACCCCTGCCAATCCCCTGGTCGAGTTCGACGAACTGCTCAGCCAGATGAGCGGCCTGCTGGAGTCGGCGGTGGGCGCGGCACCCGCGGCCGCGTGGACGCCTCTCGCGGACGTGTCGGAGTCCGAGGACGCGTTCCACATAGAGATCGAACTCCCTGGTGTGAAGAGCAAGGACATCGACGTCGAGGCCAACGGTCCCGAACTCGTGGTCACCGGAGAGATCAAGGAGCGGGAGCGCAAGGGCGTCCTGCGACGCAGCACCCGCCGCGTCGGAGCCTTCGAGTACCGTTTGCGGCTGCCCGGAGAGTTGGACACCCACAAGGTCAAGGCTGAGATGCAGGACGGAGTGCTCAGCATCACCGTCCCCAAGGCCGAAGCCGCCCGGCCCCGCCGGGTCGAGATCAGTGAGTCCGGCGAGGGCGCACGCGAAGACGCCGCCCGGAGCGGCGCAGCGGCGGGCGGCGGGACCACCGCCGCCTGAGACCCCACCGAGCCGGCGGTGGCGGACAGTGTCCGTCACCGCTGCCGTCGCGACGGCCTGCACGGTGCGGTTGGTCGGCATGGTCTCGACGCACACGTCAGAGCCATGGCTACCGACCGATCATGGCCCGACCGCCCACTCGTCCGCCACTGGCCGCAGCCACGTCCAGACCTGGGCCGGCGTGCCGTCACCCGGGCACCCCCCTCGTCAACGCCGACGGCCATCAGAAGAGTCAGTGACTCCTCGAACACCTGGCGGCAGCTGACCGAACATGCGAGTCGTTGTAGGCTCCAGAAACCGCCCTTGACCTGCGGTATGCAGGCAGGGAGCAGACACTTCGGGAGTTTCTTCATGCTTCGTACCATGTTCAAGTCCAAGATCCACCGCGCCACCGTCACCCAGGCCGACCTGCACTACGTGGGGTCGGTGACCATCGACGCGGATCTGCTCGACGCCGCCGACCTGCTGCCGGGCGAGCTGGTGCACATCGTCGACATCACCAACGGGGCGCGTCTGGAGACGTACGTCATCGAGGGTGAGCGCGGGTCCGGGGTCATCGGGATCAACGGCGCCGCCGCCCACCTGGTCCACCCCGGAGACCTGGTGATCATCATCAGTTACGCTCAGGTCACCGACGCCGAGGCACGGGAGTTCCGGCCCCGCGTCGTGCACGTCGACGCCGGCAACCGGATCGTGGAGCTCGGCGCCGACCCGTCCGCGCCGGTGCCCGGCTCGGACCAGGAACGCAGCCCGCAGGCCGTACCCACGGCCTGACCGGCGTACGAGGACCAGGAGCGCGTGCATGAGCGACATCGACATCCGTGACGACCGGGCGGCAGGCCGCCTGGAAGCGGTCGGCGACGGCGAAGTCGTCGGCCACATCGAGTACTTCGTGCTCGAGTCGCCCGCCCGCGCCCTGGTCCCGGTCCACACCATCGTGGAGCCCGCCCACGAGGGCAAGGGCATCGCCGGCTCCCTGGCCCGCGAGCTGTACACCATCGCCGCGCGCGAGGGCGTCCCGGTGGTCCCGCTGTGCCCCTACGTCGCCAAGTGGGCCGCCCGCCACCCCGAGGAGGCCCCGGCGGCCGACCCGGAGCTGCTCGCCGCCGCGAAGGACTGGCTGCGGGCCCATCCCGAGCGGTTCTAGGTCGCGTCCGCACCGTCCCGTCGTCCGCCCGGAGGGCGGGACCCGCGGCATCCGGTGCGTGCTCTCTGCGTGCCGTGCGCAGACCCTCCTGCTTGGACCTACTCGGTGCTTCGCCCGGTGCGGCGTGAGTGCGTGCCAGGCGTCGTGCGGCGGGCGGGACCGTGCGGACACGGCCCAGGTGGCTCGCGGGCGCTTGCCACGTCCGCGCGTGGCGGTGCGGTTCGTGGGCTGAGCCGGCGTTCGAGGCTGCGATGCGGCTCACGGAGTGCGGTGTGCTTCGGGGCGCTGCTTCGGTCCGGCTCCCGGCTGTGCTGCGGGGCGCGGGCGGACTGTGGCGGGGCTGTGCCGCGGTCTGCGGGCGGCCTGATTCTTCCGTGCCGCCGTCGGGTGAGTGGCGGAGCGGGCCTCGGGTAGGCGGGGGAGTAGATCAGAGTCGACGTCCGACGACTGCCCGGAGGACCCCGATGACGAGCCCGTACCCCAGTCCGGTCC
>NZ_JAJSZC010000176.1:0-16866 GCF_036815105.1 Streptomyces sp. IBSBF 3136 | reverse complement strand
CGGGGGCGGTGCGCGGCGGCGCCCCGGTGTCCGCGGTGTCCCGGGTGTCCCCGATGTCTCCGGTGTCCCCAGTGTTCGCGGTGCGAGCGAGTGCGACGGAGGTGCGGCGCAGGCCCGCCGCCGTCGCCGGGCCGGTGATCAGCACCGTGCAGGCGAGGTTGGCCCACACCCAGTAGCCGTAGGGCCGGCGGCCGCCGACTCCCTGGAAGTAGCGGGTCACCAGCAGGTGGTAGGCCGTCCACCAGTCGAACCCGGCGAGCGTGAACGCCAGCGGTACGACGGCCAGTCCGACGAGCAGGGCCACGAGCAGCAGCGGGCGGGCCCGGACCCCGCCCCGGCCGAGCAGCAGGACCGCGAGCACCGGCAGTGCCACGAGCGTCAGGCCGTAGGACAGGTAGCAGGTCAGCCCGAGGAGCACCCCGGAGGCCGCCGCCAGGGACGGGGACCGGCGGGTGACCGCGAGCGCGAGCAGGGCCACCGCCCAGGCGGCGACCGCGGCGAACCAGCCGTCGGCGGAGACGCCGAACCAGACGGCGGCCGGGGTGAGCACCAGGAACGGGGCGGCCCTGCGGGCCAGGGCCTCGTCCGCCAGGGCCCGCACGGCGACCAGGACGGCCACGCAGGCCGTCGCACCGGTGAGCACGCACCACATCCCGGCCCAGCCGCCGCCGCGCAGCCCGAGGTGGTCGAGCAGGACGAAGGTGAGGGTGGCAGCCGGCGGGTGTCCTGCGACATGGGCCGGCCACGGGTGCGGGGTGCCGGCGACGATGTGGTGGGTGAAGTCGCGCAGGGCCGCCGGGACGTCGTGGAAGCGGCCGATGACCCGGAGGTACTCCTCGCGGGTGGTGAGGCGGCCGGCGACACCCCGGTGCCAGCCGTCGACGAGGGCGAGCGAGAGGATCCAGGCCGTCGCAGCGGCCCAGGCGGCGGCGAGCAGGGCGGGCCAGGCGAGCCGGGCGGCCAGGGCGGGCCCGTACGCGACCCCGGCCGCCGCGAGCAGGACGGCGGCCGGGGTGCCGGGGCCCAGGTGCGGGTCCCATTCGGCCAGCAGCGGCGGCCAGTGCACGTAGAGGACGTGTCGGGTGTCCTGGATGCGGCGGCCGACCAGGACGGCCACCGTCACGAGCAGGGCGGCGGCGCCGACGGCGTACAGGTCACGACGCAGGGAGCGGGTCACGTCGGCACGTTAGGCCGCCCGGCTCCGCACGGTCCGCCGTCCGGGCCGGACGTCAGCGTTTCGTCATGGGTCGCACCCCGCCTTCCGGGCATCTCCCGGCCTACGGTCGAAGCATGCGCGACCGCCCTTCGCTTCCCACCTCGCCCAGGTTCTGGCGCAGCCCCCTGCGCGGCCCCTGGTTCACCTCGGTGCTCGGCCTCGTCCTGCTCGTCGGTGTCACGGTGCTGTTCGTGACCGGCCTGCTGTCGTACGCGGCCTACAACCCGGGTCTGTCCCCGGTGAACGACACGACCCCCGGCAAGGGCGTGCTCGGCTTCTACCTCTTCCCGTGGCCGACCGGCCCCGTATGGCTGTACCGGTTCACCCAGGGCCTGCACGTCACCCTCGGCGTCACCCTCGTCCCGGTGCTGCTGGCCAAGCTGTGGTCGGTGGTGCCGCGGCTGTTCGCGCTGCCGCCTGCCCGTTCGCTCGCGCACGCGCTGGAACGGATCTCGCTGCTGCTGCTGGTCGGGGGCGGCCTGTTCGAGTTCACCACCGGGGTGCTCAACGTCCAGCTCGAGTACGTCTTCCCCGGCTCCTTCTACCCGCTGCACTTCTACGGGGCGTGGGTGTTCTTCGCCGCCTTCCTGGCGCACGTGGCCCTCAAGGCACCGGCCGCGGTGCGCACCGTACGTCGGCGGCGGACCGGCGCGGGCGCGGCACAGGAGCAGCCGGTGCACGCGCGGGACGTGCGGGAGGAGGGCGCGCTGCGGGGAGCGGCGCGGGAGGAGGGCGTGCGGGAGGAGGGCGACCTGGTCGCGCCGCTTCCCGATCCGCCCACCGTCTCCCGGCGCGGGGCGCTGGCCCTGGTCGGCGGCGGCTCGCTGCTGCTGTTCCTGACCACGGTGGGGCAGAGCCTGGGCGGGCCCTTCCGCCGTACCGCCCTGCTCGCCCCGCACGGCGGACCCGACCCGGCCGGCGGCCCCAACGGCTTCCAGATCAACAAGACCGCCGCCTACGCCGGGATCGACCCGGCGGAGACGGGGGAGGACGCGTGGCGGCTCGTCGTCACCGGGCGCACCGGGACCGTCCGGCTCGACCGAGCCCGGCTGCTGCGCATGCCGCTGCACAGCTCCTCGCTGCCGATCGCCTGCGTGGAGGGCTGGTCCACCGCCGACCAGTGGTGGCGCGGGGTGCGGCTGCGCGACCTCGCGGCGCTCGTCGGGTACGACGGTGACCCGCCGGACGTGCTGGTGGAGTCCCTGCAACGGCACGGCGCCTTCCGCCGCGCGGCGCTGCGCGCCAACCAGGTGGCCGACGGCCGCTCCCTGCTCGCGCTGTTCGTCAACGGCGAGGAGCTGTCCCCCGACCACGGCCACCCGGCCCGGATCATCGTGCCCGCGGCACCCGGGGTGCTCAACACCAAGTGGGTGGCCCGGCTGACCTTCGGAGACCTGTGATGCCGCGCCACCTCCCCCTCGGCAGCCCGTTCCAGCTGCTGCTGCTCGGCTGCTCCTTCGCGCTCGCCGGGTACGCCGCCGTACGGCTCCTGGCCGGTGACTGGTTCGCGGTGGCGCTGTGGATCGTGGGCGCCGCCCTGCTGCACGACCTCGTCCTGCTGCCGCTGTACGTGATGCTGGACCGGGCGGTGGTGCGTGGCCTCGACACGGCCGGGCGGCGGGCGTGGCTGGCGTACGTGCGGGTGCCGGCCGTGCTGTCGGGGCTGCTCCTGCTCGTGTGGTCCCCCCTGGTCCTGGACCTGGCGGGCCGGCGTTACCGCTCGGCCACCGGCCAGTCGGCCGACGTGTTCCTCGGGCGCTGGCTGCTGATCACCGCGGTGCTCTTCGGCGGCTCGGCGCTGCTGCTCGCGGTGCGGGTGCGCAGGGCGGCGAAGCGGCGGCCGCCGGCCGTCCACTGAGCGACCGCCCGCCACCTCGGGCGGTCCGCGTGACGCAGCAGCGCGGGGGTGCCGACCCGCGCCCAGGGGAACGGGTCGCCGACCGGCTCCCGGCCGGGGGTGACCACCCGCACCTCGGTCCGCTCCTCGAGGTCCAGCGGCGCCGTCTCGGCGATCAGCAGACCGCCGGGCGCGAGCAGCCGGGCCATCCGGCGCAGCAGGGCGGGCACGTCGCCGCCGATGCCGACGTTGCCGTCCATGAGCAGCACGGTGCCCCAGCGCCCCTCGCCGGGCAGCGGCTCGAAGACGGAGCGGCGCAGCGCCTGGCCGCCGACGGTCACGGTCCGGGCGACGGCGGCCTCGCTGACGTCCACGCCGAGGACGGTACGGCCCCGGGCGGCGAGTTCCGCCACCAGCCGGCCCGGCCCGCAGCCGACGTCCAGGACGGCGCCCTCGCAGCGGTCCAGCACCGCCCGGTCCACGGCGTCCGCACCGGCGCACCAGCGCTCCACCTCCAGCGGGAGCAGCCATCCGTCGGCGCGTTGCAGGAACAGCGGGCCCCGGCCGGTGCGCAGGGCCGTGGCGTACGGGTCGGAGGCGGCCCAGGCGGGTGCGGCCGGGACCGCGGAGGCGCTCACCGGCCGGCCGCGCAGCCGGCCAGCCGGGCGGCGAAGGCACCGTGCGGGGCGAGCGCGGCGACCGCCCGGGCGTCGGCGGCGGTGTCGACGTCCCGCAGCCGGGGCAGGTCCCGTACCCGCAGCCCCGCGGCCACAAGCCGCTCCCGCTGCACGGCACCGGTCACCGGCGTCGACATCGGCACGCCCCGCAGCAGACCGGGTTCGGGGCGGGCCAGGCCCAGCGCCCAGAAGCCGCCGTCCTCGGCCGGGCCGAACAGGGCGTCGCAGTCCGCGAAGTCCACGGTGAGCAGGTCAGGGGTGATCTGCGGGGTGTCCATGCCGATGAGCAGGGCGGGCCCCGAGCAACGGGCGAAGGCGTCGGCGAGCCGGGCGTCGAGGCCGCCCGCGCACTGCGGTACGACGTCGAAGCCGGGCGGCAGCCACCGGCCCGGACGGCCGTCCAGCACCAGCAGCCTGCGCGCGGCCGGGGCCGCGGCGACCGCCCGCAGGGTGTCGGCGAGCGCGGCCTCGGCCAGAGCGGCGGCCTGCTCCGGGCTGAAGGGCGGCGTGAGCCGCGTCTTGACCCGCCCGGGCCGGGGTTCCTTGGCGATGACGAGAAGAGTGATCATGTAAGCCTTCCTGGGCCGGCGCCCGGGGCTGTGCGGCGATGGAAACGCATGCGGAGTGGGCGCGCGATACGGCCGACGGCGCCGCCACCCCCTGGGCGCGGGGAACCGCGTGACCGGCCCCCACCGCCCCGCGGCCGAGGAGCGACCCGCGGCCGGGTACGACAGCGGGCGGCTAGGCACGGCCGACGGGCGGCTCGTTCAGCACCGCGCTCATGTCCCGCACCGCCTGCCAGGTCCCCCGCCACGTGCCGGTGACCTTCGAGGCGCCCGTGCGGGGCAGGTAGGGCACGTCGTGCTCGGTGACGCGCCAGCCCGCGTCGGCCGCGCGGACCACCATCTGCAAGGGATAGCCGCTGCGCCGGTCGGTCAGGCCGAGGGCGAGCAGCGGCTCGCGTCGGGCGGCGCGCAGCGGGCCGAGGTCGTGCAGGCGCAGCCCGGTGCGGCGGCGCAGCAGCCGGGTGAGCGCGAGGTTGCCGGCGCGGGCGTGCGCCGGCCAGGCGCCCCGGGTCCGCGGCCGGCGCCTGCCGAGCACCAGGTCGGCCCGGCCGGCGCGGACCTCGTCGACGAAGGGGACCAGACGGCCGGGGTCGAGGGAGGCGTCGCAGTCGCAGAAGCACACCACGTCGGCGGTGGCGGCCAGCAGCCCGGCGTGGCAGGCGGCGCCGAACCCGCGCCGCTCCTCGCGCACGACGGTCGCGCCGAGGGAACGCGCGAGGTCGGCGGAGCCGTCCGTGGAGCCGTTGTCGACGACGAGGGCGCGCCAGCCGGCCGGGACACGGGCGAGGACCCAGGGCAGGGCACCGGCCTCGTTCAGACAGGGCAGCACGACGTCCACGCCGGGCGGGGGTGTTGAGGTGGTCACGGCGTTCACCCTACGAACCGGAATCGTGACAAAGCGGTCTTCCGCTGCTTACGAAACGCGGACGTCGGGCAGGGGGGCCGGGCACCGGCGGCGGCGTGGTGCCAGGGTGGAGCACATGCAGCAGCCGTACGCATCCCCGCACGCCGGACCGGAGCCCGGGCCGCGGCCGGGCGGACGGGGCCGGGTCCTCGTCGTGGACGACGACCCGACCGTCGCCGAGGTCGTCGCCGGGTACCTGGACCGCGCCGGATACGCCGTGGACCGCGCCGCCGACGGCCCGGCCGCCCTGGAGCGCGCCGCGGCGCACCGGCCCGACCTGGTGGTGCTCGACCTGATGCTGCCCGGGATGGACGGCCTCGAGGTGTGCCGGCGGCTGCGCGCGCACGGGCCGGTGCCGGTCGTCATGCTCACCGCCCGCGGCGACGAGGAGGACCGCATCCTCGGCCTGGAGGTCGGCGCCGACGACTACGTCACCAAGCCGTTCAGCCCGCGCGAACTGGTGCTGCGGGTGGACTCGGTGCTGCGCCGGGCCCGGCCGGCCGCGCCGCACGGCCGGCACGGCCCGTTCGGCGCCGCCGGTCTGGCCGTCGACCCGGCCGCCCGGCGCGCCACCAAGAACGGCACCGAACTGGCCCTCACCCTGCGTGAGTTCGACCTGCTCGCCTTCCTGCTGCGCAACCCGGGGCGGGCGTTCGCCCGGGAGGAGCTGATGCGGGAGGTGTGGGGCTGGGACTTCGGCGACCTGTCGACCGTCACCGTCCATGTGCGCAGGCTGCGCGGCAAGGTCGAGGACGACCCCGCGCGGCCCCGGCTCATCCAGACCGTCTGGGGTGTCGGCTACCGCTTCGACACCACCGGCAAGGAGGCGGACTGACGTGCGCGACACCCTGCTGATCGCCCTCTACGCCTTCCTCGGCGCCGCCGCCACCGGCGTCGCCGGAGCGGCCGTGCTGCGTCTGATCCGCCGGCGCTCCCTCACCCTGTCCCTCGCGGTGGTGGCCGCCGTCGGGGTGGTCGCCATGCTCGCCGGGACGATGGCCGTGGCCCGGGCGATGTTCCTGTCCTCGCACGACCTGCGGGTGGTCACCACCGTCGTCGCCATGGCGGCCGTCGTCTCGCTGGTCACCGCGCTGCTGCTGGGCCGCTGGGTCGTCGCCCGCAGCCGGGAACTCGCCGAAGCGGCCCGCGTCTTCGGTGACGACGGCGCCTTCGCCGCGCCCGCCGCACCGGCCACCGCCGAACTGGACGCGCTCGGCCGCGAGCTGGCCGCCACCAGCGCCAGACTCGCCGCGTCCCGGGAACGCGAGCGGGCCCTGGAGACCTCGCGCCGGGAACTCGTCGCCTGGATCTCGCACGACCTGCGCACCCCGCTGGCCGGGCTGCGCGCCATGTCGGAGGCGCTGGAGGACGGGGTGGCCGCCGACCCCGACCGTTACCTCAAGCAGATCCGCACCGAGGTGGAACGCCTCGACGCCATGGTCGGCGACCTCTTCGAGCTCTCCCGCATCCACGCCGGCACCCTGCCCCTGAGCCCGGTCCGGGTCTCGCTGTACGACCTGGTCGGCGACGCCCTCGCGGGGGTGGGCCCGCTCGCCCGCGAGCACGGCGTCCGGCTGGTCGGCGACGGGGTGCAGCCGGTGCCGGTGGAGGTCGACGGCAAGGAGATGAGCCGGGTCCTGGCCAACCTGCTGGTGAACGCCATCCGGCGCACGCCCGCGGACGGCACGGTGGCGGTCGCCGCCGAGCGGGCGCCCGACGGCGTGGTGCTCTCGGTGACGGACGGCTGCGGCGGCATCCCCGAGGAGGACCTGCCCCGCGTCTTCGACACCGGCTGGCGCGGCACCGACGCGCGCACCCCGCCCGCCGGGGCGGGCCTGGGGCTGGCGATCGTCCGGGGCATCGTCGAGGCGCACCGGGGCCGGGCGGCCGTGCGGAACATCCCGGGCGGCTGCCGCTTCGAGGTGACCCTGCCGGCGGCGGAGGCGTAGGCGTCAGCCCGCCGGAAACTAATGCTCGGCGGGGTCCGGTCCGCTCGCGGTGCCGTGGACGACGGCGACCCGGCCGACCCGGTCCTCGCCGCCGACGGTGCCGGGGGCGGGGCGTGCGCTCAGGAGATCTACGACAAGGGGGCGGGTTTGTAGGGGAGTTCGCTGGCTCCCCGGTGCTTGCGGTGCTCCCGGTCCGGCTCACCGGGCCCGCGCGAACTCCCGCATGCCCTCCGCGAAGCCGATCTCCGGCTTCCAGCCCAGCTCCGCGCGCAGGCGGGAGGAGTCCGCCGTGATGTGCCGTACGTCGCCCAGCCGGTACTCGCCGGTGACCACCGGCTCCGGGCCGCCGTGGGCGGCGGCCAGGGCACGGGCCAGGTCGCCGACCGTGTGCGGCTCCCCGCTGCCGGTGTTGTAGGCACGGAGCGTGCCGGGACGTGAACCGGCCTCCAGCGCGGTGACGTTGGCGGCGGCCACGTCCCGTACGTGCACGAAGTCCCGCCGCTGCCGGCCGTCCTCGAACACCCGGGGCGCCTCCCCGCGGACGAGGGCCGAGCGGAAGAAGGAGGCGACCCCGGCGTACGGGGTGTCCCGGGGCATCCGGGGGCCGTACACGTTGTGGTAGCGCAACGAGACCGCCGAACCGTCCGTGGCGCGGGCCCAGGACGCCGCCAGGTGCTCCTGGGCGAGCTTGGTCGCCGCGTACACGTTGCGCGGGTCGGCCGGGGCGTCCTCGGTGACGAGGCCGGGGGACAGCGGCGCCCCGCAGGAGGGGCAGCCCGGTTCGAAGCGGCCCGCCGCCAGGTCGGCGGCGGCGCGCGGCCCGGGGCGTACGACGCCGTGCGCGGGACACTCGTACCGGCCCTCCCCGTACACGACCATCGACCCGGCCAGCACCAGCCGCCGTACGCCCGCCCCGGCCATCGCGGCCAGCAGCACGGCGGTGCCCAGGTCGTTGCGGGAGACGTACGCGGCCGCGTCCGCGACGCCGTCCCCGAGGCCCACCATGGCCGCCTGGTGGCAGACCGCGTCCACGCCCGCCAGCGCGGCGGCGACGGCCGCCGGGTCCCGTACGTCGGCGGCGGGATCGTCCCGGACGTCGAAGACGACCGGCTCGTGCCCGGACGCCCGCAGTGCGTCCGCGACATGGGACCCGATGAACCCGGCACCGCCGGTGACCAGTACGCGCATACGCCCACGCTAGGCGCGCGGCGGGCCCGCGCCGGGTCACGCCGGGCGGTGCGTCACCGCTCCGTAAGGACTTCCCCTCACAGGGGCTGGGCGGGCCAGTCCAGCAGCCGGGCGCCGATCACCGCCGTCTGCAGCGTGTACCGGTGCGCCGGGTCGGACGGGTCGGCGCCGGTCAGCTTGTGGATGCGTTCCAGGCGGTAGGTCAGGGCGCGCACGCTGAGCGCGAGCCGGCGGGCGGCCTCGGCGGCCACGCAGCCGGAGTCGAAGTAGGCGGTGAGCGTGTCCAGCAGCGGCCGCGCGCCGCCGCGGGCCGCGGTGAGCGGGCCGAGCGTGTGCGAGACCAGGTCGGTCAGGGCCTGCCGGTCGCGGGCGAGCACCGGGTACACGAGCAGGTCGGCCGCGCGCAGCAGCGGCTGGTCCAGGTCGAGCCGCTCGGCCATCTCCAGCGCGGCGAGGGCCTCCTCGTACGACTGCACGACCCCGCCGGGGCCCGGCCGCGGCCGGCCCACCGCGACCCGGCAGCCCTCGCCGGCCGCGTACGCCTGCCGGGCGAAGTGGGTGACCACCTCGTCCTCCTCGCCGGGAGCGACGCACAGCAAACGGCCGTTCTTGGTGGTGAGCAGGATGCTGCGGGCGTCGAAGCGGGCGAGGACCGCCCGTTCCACCAGCCGGGTCACCGGATCGCCCTCGACGTACGGGACCGGGCCCTGGGCGACGGCGACCGCGTGCGCCCGGGACAGCCGCAGGCCGAACCGCTCGGCGCGCTCGGCGAGCCGGCCCAGGTCGCTGCGGCCGTAGAGCAGGTCGTCGATGAACTCGCGGCGCGCGGCCTCCTCCCGGCGCATGGCGAGCCGCTGGGCGCGCTCGTAGCCCTCGGCGAACGCGTCGATCGCCTGCTGCACGGCGGCCAGCGTGCTGTCGGCCGAGCCGGCGGAGCCGGGCCAGGCGGCGCGGGCGGCGGCCAGGTGGGCGACGACCAGCGCGCGCAGTCCGTGCCCGGCGTCGGCGGCCTGCTCGCCCAGGGCGCGGCGGGCCGCCAGCTCCTCCCGGCTCAGCCGCCGGCCGGTGGCCGCCACCTGCGCCAGGGCGCCGGCGTACCCCTCCAGGTAGTGCTCCGGTATCCCCTGCTCCGACACGCCGTCCCCCGATTCCCGTGTTCCTGACGGGACGCTGACGGTTCCCTGGCGCCCGTCCGGCACCGAGACCCTAGTGAACGCTGCCGGAAACCGGCAATGCGCGGGCGCGCTCCGCTCGTGCACCATCGCCCGAGGGGAGCACCACGGATGGCTCCGGTGCCGCGCACCGGCAGGCGTCGCGCACCGGAGCCGGAGGCTCTTCCGCCTTCGTCGCCCGACGCCCAAGGACGTATGCCATGGAAGCCCTCGGCGTGCTCGTCGCCGCCTGTCTCGTCGTCGTAGTGCTCGCGCTGCTGGCCTTCTCCCGTCTGTACCGCAAGGTGGACCAGGGCCGGGCGCTGATCGTGTCCAGGACCCGCAGGGTCGACGTGTCGTTCACCGGCCAGGTCGTGCTGCCGGTGCTGCACCGGGCCGAGGTCATGGACATCTCGGTGAAGACCATCGAGATCAGCCGCTCCGGCCGGGACGGGCTGATCTGCCGCGACAACATCCGCGCCGACATCCGCATCTCGTTCTTCGTGAAGGTCAACAAGACCGTCGAGGACGTCATCAGGGTCGCCCAGTCCGTCGGCACCGAGCGCGCCAGTCACCAGGACACGCTGCAGACGCTGTTCCACGCCAAGTTCTCCGAGGCGCTGAAGACCGTCGGCAAGCAGATGGACTTCACCGACCTGTACACCAAGCGCGAGGAACTCCGCTATCACATCATCGAGTTGATCGGTGTCGACCTCAACGGCTACCACCTCGAGGACGCGGCGATCGACTACCTGGAGCAGACCCCGCTCGCCCAGCTCGACCCGGCCAACGTCCTCGACGCCCAGGGCATCCGCAAGATCACCGAGCTGACGGCGATCGAGCACGTGCGCACCAACGAGGCCCGGCGCACGGAGGAAAAGGAGATCACCCGCCAGGACGTCGACGCCCGGGAGGCCATCCTGGAGCTGGAACGCCGGCAGGCCGACGCCGAGATCAAGCAGCGGCGGGAGATCGACACCTCCCGGGCCCGCGAGGAGGCCGAGACCGCCCGCGTGGTGGAGGAGGAGCGGCTGCGCGCCCAGGGCGCCTTCCTGCGCACCGAGGAGCAACTCGGCGTGCAGCGCGAGAACCAGGCGCGCGAGGTCGCGGTCGCCGCGAAGAACCGCGAGCGGGTCATCGCCGTGGAGAACGAGCGCATCGAGAAGGACCGCATGCTGGAGGTCATCGCCCGGGAACGGGAGACCCAGCTGACGCGGATCGCCGCGGAGAAGGAGGTCGAGGCGGAGAAGCGGGACATCGCCGAGGTCATCCGGGAGCGGGTCGCGGTGGACCGCACGGTCGCCGAGCAGGAGGAGTCCATCAAGAAGCTGCGCGCGGTCGAGCAGGCCGAGCGCGACCGGCAGGCCATCGTGATCGCAGCCGAGGCGGAGGCGCAGGAGAAGCTGGTCAAGGACATCAAGGCGGCCGAGGCCGCCGAGCAGGCCGCCACCCACCGCGCCGCGGAGGAACTCACCCTCGCCGAGGCCCGGCTGAAGACGGCCGACCTCGACGCGCGGGCCAAGCTGCGGCTCGCCGAGGGCGTGCAGGCGGAGGCCGCCGCCGAGGGCCTGGCCGCGCTCCAGGTCCGCGACAAGGAGGCCGAGGTCACCGTGAAGGCCGGCCGGGCCGAGGCCGAGGCCACCGGGGCCCGGCTGCGCGCGGAGGCCGAGGGCGGCCAGGCCAAGGCGCTCGCCGAGGCCGAGGGCGCCCGCGCGAAGGCGCTCGCGGAGGCCGCCGGCATCGGCGAGAAGCTGAAGGCCGAGGCCGCGGGCCTGACCGACAAGGCCGCCGCCATGGCCGCCCTGGACGAGGCGTCCCGGGGCCACGAGGAGTACCGGCTGCGGCTGCAGGCGGAGAAGGAGATCCGGCTGGCCGGCCTGGAGACCCAGCGGCAGGTCGCCGAGGCGCAGGCCACGGTCCTCGCGACCGGCCTGGAGAACGCCGACATCGACATCGTCGGCGGGGAGTCCGTCTTCTTCGACCGGCTGGTGTCGGCGGTCTCGCTCGGCAAGGGCGTCGACGGCTTCGTCGACAACTCCCGTACGGCGCAGGCGCTCGCGGGGCCCTGGCTGGACGGTTCGGGCAGCTTCACCGACGACCTGGGCCGGATGCTCGGCTCGCTCGGCGCGGCCGACGTGCAGCACCTGACGGTCTCGGCGCTGCTGATGAAGCTGATGAAGTCCGGCGGCCCGGAGGCCGGGCAGTTCCGCCGGCTCCTCGACCGGGCCGGCGAGCTGGGGCTCGCCGACACCCCCGTGACGGCGCTGAACGGCACCGCCCGCCTGTGACGGCCGGGGCCGGGCCCCGTACGGGGGTCGGCGGCCCGGCCCCGCCCGTCGCACGGAACCGCCCGGCGGCGCACGGAAGTTCACCGTCCCGCACGCCCTCGAAGGGAAACGTCCTCCATGGCAACCGCCCCGGAGACGGGTACGTACGACACCGTCGACGCCGGCACCTACGAGGTGCTGCGTGACCGGCTGGCCGCCCAGGCCGCCGACCTCGCCCGGCGCGCCGAGGCCCTCAACGGGCGCCGCGCCGAGGAGTTCGGCTCCGCCGCGTTCGCCCTGCGGGCCACCGGGCGGCTGAGCACGGGCCACGCGTGCGTGCCCCGCGACGTCGTCGCCGTCGGGGACGTGCTGCTGTTCGGCGGCACCGGCCGGCAGACCGAGGACACGGCGGTCGGGGACGTCCTCGGCCTGTACGACCGGGACCTGAACCGGCTGCCCGAGGACGCCGTGCCCGGCCTGCTCGACGACCCCGCGTTCCGGCGGGAGTTCACCGCCCTGCACCGCTACTACCGGCAGGCCCGGCTGCTGCGGCTGCGCCTCCTGGACGACCGGCTGCTGGCGGTGTTCCGCACCGGCGAGAAGGCCGACGACGTCCGCGCGCTGCGCTGGGACCTGACCGCCGGCGGCGGTGCCCGGTTCCTGGACGCGCGCGGAGACCGCGACGACACCGCCCCGCCCGCGCACGACTTCGACTGGACCGCCACCACCCGCGAGGACCACGTCCTCGGCCGCGACCCGTACGTGTCGGTGCCGGGCGGGGTGGGCGTGGGGACCGTCGGCGGCCGGCTCACCGTGCGCGGACCCGAGGGCGAGGAGCTGTACGCCGAGCCGGTCGAGGAACCGCTGCAGGCCCTCGCCGACGCCGCCGTCGCGCACGCGCGCGTGGGGCCGCTCGTCCTGCTGCGGGTGCGGCCGTACAAGGAGGACGCCGACCGGTACCTGGTGTTCGACACGCTGACCCGGTCGGTGCTCCGGCTCGACGGCCTCGGGCAGGCGTGCCGCCGGCTGCCCGAGGACCAGGGCATCGTCTTCCCGGGCGGCTACTGCCTGGCCGGCGGCGCCCACAAGGCGTACGACCTCGACACGGGCGGCCTCGAACCGGAACGGGAGGTGCGCTCGCCCAACGGCGAGGACGTGCTGTACGCGTTCCGCTCCCGGGCCGGGGGCCACACCCTGCTGCTGTCGTACAACACGCTCCGCAAGGAGGTCGCGGGCCCGCTGCCCTGCCGGGGCTGGGCCCTCTTCGAGGACGGCGCCCTGGCCGTGCTGCGCGCGGACGGCGACGAGCCCGCGCACGGGCACACCCTGCAGTGGTGGACCTCGCCGTACGTCTCCGACACCCAGGCCGCCGCCCTGCGCACCGGCACCGGGGCCCTGGCCCGGGTCGGCAACGCCGACCTCGTGCGCGGCCTCGCCGACTGCCTCTCCGTCGCCCGGCTCGTCGCCGACGGCATCACGACCGGCGAGGGCTACCGGGCGCTGGCCGCCGCCTGCGTGCGCGCCGCCGACACCCACCACTGGCTGGCCGAACCCGAACTCGGCGACCTCAGGCACCCGTTGGAGGCCGTGCGGGAGACGGCCGAGCAGGTGCTCGGCGAGTTCGAGACCGTACGGGAGCTGACCCGGCAGGCCGCCGCCGCGCTGGAGGAGGCCGCGGACCGGATCGCCGCCGTGGTCCGCAGGCTGCGCGGCGAGGCCCCCCGGGACGCCGCGGCCTGGGTGCGCGGACTCACCGAACTCCGGCACGCACACGGCCATCTGCTCACCCTCAGGGAGCTGCGCCACGTCGACACCGCGCGCGTCGACGAACTGGCCGCCGGGGCGGAGGCCGACCTGGCGTCCTTCGGGCGGCGGGCGGTGTCCTTCCTGGCCCGCGAGGACGCCTTCACGGCGCAGCACGCGGACGTCGAACAGCTCGTGGAACAGGCCGGCTCGATCCCGACCGCGGCCGCGGCCGGCCCCGTCAGCGCGCGCCTGGACGACCTGGCCGACGGGCTGCGCACGGTCACCGAGGTCGTCACCGGCCTCGACATCGCCGACGCCACCGTCCGCACCGGCGTCCTGGAGCGGATCGCCGAGGTCCTCGGCGGCGTCAACCGGGCCCGCGCCACCCTCGACGCCCGCCGCCGCGCCCTGCTCGACCACGAGGGCCGCGCCGAGTTCGCCGCCGAGACCGCCCTGCTGGCCCAGGCGGTCACCGCGGCGCTCGCCGCCGCCGACAGCCCCGAGAGCTGCGACGACCAGCTCGCCCTGCTGCTCGGCCGCCTGGAGGACCTGGAGGCCAGGTTCGCCGAGTTCGACGACTTCCTCACCGAGGTCGCCGGCACCCGCACCGAGGTCTACGAGGCCTTCGCCGCCCGCAAGCAGTCGCTCGCCGACACCCGCGCCCACCGCGCCGAGCAACTGGCCGGTTCCGCCGCCCGGGTGCTGGAGACCGTGGCCCGCCGCGCGGCCACGCTCGCCGACACCGACGCGATCACCACCTACTTCGCGTCCGACCCGATGGTCGCCAAGGTCCGCCGCACCGCCGCGGACCTGCGGGCCCTCGGCGACAGCGTGCGCGCCGAGGAACTCGACGGCCGGCTCAAGGCCGCCCGCCAGGAGGCCACCCGCGCCCTGCGCGACCGGGCCGACCTGTACGCCGACGACGGCCGCACCCTGCTCCTCGGCGGCCACCGCTTCGCCGTCAACACCCAGCCCCTCGACCTCACCCTGGTGCCGCACGGCGACGGCCTCGCCTTCGCGGTCACCGGCACCGACTACCGCCGGCCGGTGACCGACCCCGGCTTCGCCGGCACCCGCCCGTTCTGGGACCGCCGGCTGCCGTCCGAGTCGCCGGAGGTCTACCGCGCCGAGCACCTCGCCGCCCGGCTGCTGGCCGAGCACGGCGCGGCCGCCCTCTCCGCCGCCGACCTGCCCGCCCTGGTCCGTCGGGCGGCGCAGGCGGCGTACGACGAGGGCTACGAGCGCGGGGTCCACGACCACGACGCCACCGCGATCCTGACCGCGCTGCTCCCGCTCCACGAGGGCGCCGGCACCCTGCGCCACGAGCCCGCCGCCCGCGCCGCGGCCCAGCTGTTCTGGGCCCACGGCACCGATCCGGGGGCCCGCGTGGCATGGACGCGGCGCGCGGTGTCCCTCGCCCGCGCCCGGGACACCTTCGGCCCCGTCGCCGGGATCGCCGAGCTGACCGGGGAGCTGGCCGGGGCGATCGGGGCGTGGGACGGGGCCGCCGACGCCGGTCCGGCCGCCGCCTACCTCTTCGACGAGCTGACCACCGGCGACGCCTTCGTCCTCGGCGCGGCCGCCCGCACCCTGCTGGACAAGTTCCGGCACGCGGTCGGCGGCACCGCGTACGCCCGTGACCTGGTGGAGCTGACCGGACTGGGCGCCCGCCGGCAGGTGGTGGAGGCGTGGCTGACCGCGTACGCCACCGCGTCCGGCGCGGGCGCCGGACCCGGCGAACTGGCCGAGGCGGTGGCCGCCGAACTCTGCCCGGAGCTGCCCCGCTACGACGGCGACGCCCCGCTGACCGCCACCGTCGAGGGCCTGCTGGGCGACCACCCGCGAATCGGCGGCGGCCGGCTGCCGGTGCGGCTGGACGAGTTCGTGGCCCGCACGGCCCGGTTCGCCGAGCGGGAGGTGCCCGCCTTCCGCGCCTACCTGAGCCGCCGCGGCGCCCTGGTGGGGGCCGAACGCGACCGGCTCCGCCTGACCGACCACCGCCCCCGGGTCATGTCCGCCTTCGTCCGCAACCGGCTCGTCGACGAGGTCTACCTGCCGCTGGTCGGCGACAGCCTGGCCCGTCAGCTCGGCACCACCGGCGAGTCCAGGCGCACCGACACCGGCGGGCTGCTCCTGCTCGTCTCCCCGCCCGGCTACGGCAAGACCACGCTCATGGAGTACGTCGCCGACCGCCTCGGCCTGATGCTGGTCAAGGTCAGCGGCCCGGCGCTCGGCCACGCCGTCACCTCGCTCGACCCGGCCGGCGCCCCGGACGCCACCGCCCGCCGCGAGGTCGAGAAGATCAACTTCGCGCTGGCGGCAGGCAACAACACGCTGCTGTACCTGGACGACATCCAGCACACCTCGCCCGAGCTGCTGCAGAAGTTCATCCCGCTGTGCGACGCGACCCGCCGGGTCGACGGGGTGTGGGACGGCGAGCCGCGCACCTACGACCTGCGCGGCAAGCGGTTCGCGGTGTGCATGGCCGGCAACCCCTACACCGAGTCCGGCGCGCGCTTCCGGGTGCCGGACATGCTCGCCAACCGGGCGGACGTGTGGAACCTCGGCGACGTCCTCACCGGCAAGGAGGAGGTCTTCGCGCTCAGCTTCGTGGAGAACGCGCTCACCGCCAACCCGGTCCTCGCCCCCCTCGCCGGCCGCGACCGCGCGGACCTGGAGCTGCTGGTACGGCTGGCCGCCGGTGACCCCACGGCCCGCGCGGACCGACTCACGCACCCCTTGGTGCCCGCCGAACTCGACCGGGTCCTCGCGGTGCTGCGCCACCTGCTCGCCGCGCGCGACACGGTCCTCACGGTGAACGCGGCCTACATCGCCTCCGCCGCCCGCTCCGAGGAGGCCCGCACCGAACCGCCGTTCCGCCTCCAGGGCTCCTACCGGGACATGAACCGGATCGCCCAGCGGCTGCGCCCGGTCATGAACGACGCCGAGCGCGACGCGGTGATCGCCGACCACTACACGGCCGAGGCCCAGACCCTCACCAGCGGCGCCGAGGCCAACCTCCTCAAACTCGCCGAGCTGCGCGGCACCCTCACCGCCGGGCAGGCCGCCCGCTGGGCCGAGGTGAAGGCCGCCCACGTCCGCGCCCGCGCCCTCGGCGGACCCGGGGACGACCCGCTGACCCGTGCGGTCGCCGCCCTCGGCCTGCTCGCTGAGCGGGTGGCGGCGGTCGAGTCCGCCATCACCCGTGCCACCGGCTCACCCGCCCACCCTGGGGAGGACTGATGCTGTACTACCTGGCCCCACTGTCGGCCGCCTTCGCCCTGGTCACGTCGTCCACCTACGCCCTGATCCGCCGCGACCGCCGCCTGGCGGACGCCCACCTGGACCGGGGTCGGGGGCGGGGG
>NZ_JAJSZC010000175.1:0-17133 GCF_036815105.1 Streptomyces sp. IBSBF 3136 | reverse complement strand
CCCCTGACCCCGACGCCGGCCCCGGCCCGTCGCGGTGGCCGCTGGATCGAGCGCTGGGATCCGGAGGACGAGGGATTCTGGAAGGCGACCGGGGAGAAGGTCGCCAACCGCAACCTCTGGTTCTCCGTGTTCTCCGAGCACATCGGGTTCTCGGTCTGGACGCTGTGGTCCGTGCTCGTGCTCTTCATGGGGCCCGAGTACGGGCTCACCCCCGCCGACAAGTTCCTGCTGACCTCCATGGTCACGCTGGTCGGCGCGGTCGTCCGGGTGCCCTACACCTTCGCCGTCGCCCTGTTCGGCGGACGGAACTGGACGATCGTCTCGGCCGCCCTGCTGCTCGTGCCGACCGTCGCCGCCTTCGTGGTGATGGAGCCGGGGACGTCCTTCTCCACCTTCCTGCTGGTGGGACTGCTGGCGGGCATCGGGGGCGGCAACTTCGCCTCCTCCATGACCAACATCAACGCCTTCTTCCCGCTGCGGAAGAAGGGGTGGGCGCTCGGGCTCAACGCGGGCGGCGGCAACATCGGCGTGCCCGTCATCCAGCTCACCGCCCTCGCGATCATCGGGGCGGGCGGCGGCCCACGGGTGCTGCTCGGGATCTACATCCCGCTGATCGTCGTCGCCGCCGTCCTCGCCGCGCTGTTCATGGACAACCTCGCCACGGTGCGGAACGACACCGGCGCCGCCCGGGACGCGGCGAAGGACGGCCACACCTGGATCATGGCCTTCCTCTACATCGGCACCTTCGGCTCGTTCATCGGCTACAGCTTCGCCTTCGGGCAGGTCCTGACCAACGAGTTCGGGCGCACCCCGCTGCAGGCCGCCTACCTCACCTTCATCGGCCCGCTGCTCGGCTCGCTGATCCGGCCCGTCGGCGGCCGGCTCGCCGACCGGTACGGCGGGGCCCGCATCACCCTGTGGAACTACGTCGGCATGGCCGCCGCCACCGCCGTGCTGATCGTGGCGAGCACGGAGAGGTCGCTCGCGCTGTTCGTGCCGGTCTTCGTGGTGCTGTTCGTGCTCAGCGGGCTCGGCAACGGGTCGACGTACAAGATGATCCCCGGCATCTTCCAGGCGAAGGCCCTCGCCGGGGGGCTCACGGGCGAGGCGGCGGCGGCCCAGGGCCGGAGGCTGTCCGGTGCCGCCATGGGGCTCATCGGGGCCGTCGGCGCGCTCGGCGGCGTGGGCATCAACCTGGCCTTCCGGCAGTCCTTCCTCTCCTACGGCTCCGGCACCGGCGCCTTCGTCGCGTTCCTCGCCTTCTACGGCGTCTGCTTCGCGCTGACCTGGGCCGTATACCTTCGCCGTTCGGCCGGCCGGGCGGTACCCACCGCCGCCGCCGAGGCGGAGCCGCAGCTCAGCTATGCCGAGGTGTGACGTAACACCGCGGACATCACACCGAACCGGGCCCGTCACGCGCCGTTGACAGGCTCGTTCGGCATGCGGGCAAGGTAGGAGAACCATGGACGACGAACAGCAGCAACCCGAACAGGGGCCCCTCGCGGGCTTCACCGTGGGCGTCACCGCCGCCCGTCGCGCCGACGAGCTGGCCGCGCTGCTGCGCCGGCGCGGTGCCGCCGTGCTGCACGCGCCCGCCCTGCGCATCGTGCCGCTCGCCGACGACGGCGAACTGCTCGCCGCCACCAAGGAGCTGATCGACCACGTGCCGGACGTGGTGGTGGCCACCACCGCCATCGGGTTCCGGGGCTGGGTCGAGGCGGCCGACGGGTGGGGGCTCGGGGAGCAGCTCCTCGACCGGCTGCGCGGGGTGGAGCTGCTGGCCCGCGGACCCAAGGTGAAGGGGGCCGTCCGGGCCGCCGGGCTCACGGAGGAGTGGTCGCCGTCCAGCGAGTCCATGGCCGAGGTGCTCGACCGGCTGCTCGCTGAGGGCGTCGACGGGCGCCGGGTCGCCGTACAGCTGCACGGGGAGCCGCTGCCGGGGTTCGTGGAGGCGCTGCGGGTCGCGGGGGCGGAGGTCGTGCCGGTGCCTGTGTACCGCTGGATGCCACCGGAGGACATCGGCCCCGTCGACCGCCTGCTGGACGCCGTCGTCGCCCGCGCGGTGGACGCGCTCACCTTCACCAGCGCGCCCGCCGCCGCCTCGCTGCTGTCCCGGGCCGAGGACCGGGGGCTGCTCGCCGAGGTGCTGGCCGCGCTCGGGCACGACGTGCTGGCCGCGTGCGTCGGTCCCGTCACCGCGGTGCCGCTCCAGGCCCACGGCGTGGACACCGTACAGCCCGAGCGCTTCCGGCTCGGGCCGCTCGTACAGCTGCTGTGCCAGGAACTGCCGGGCCGGGCGCGCGCGTTGCCGGTCGCCGGGCACCGGCTGGAGATCCGGGGGCACGCGGCCCTGGTGGACGGCGAGCTGAAGCCGGTGCCGCCGGCCGGGATGTCCCTGCTGCGGGCGCTGGCCCGGCGGCCGGGATGGGTGGTGCCACGGGCCGAACTGCTGCGCGCGCTGCCGGGTTCCGGGCGGGACGAGCACGCGGTGGAGACCGCCATGGCCCGGCTGCGCACGGCGCTGGGGGCGCCGAAGCTGATCCAGACCGTGGTCAAGCGCGGGTACCGGCTGGCCCTCGACCCGGCCGCGGACGCCAAGTACGCGGACGCGTAGCCGCGATGGCCCGGCGTCCGGACCGAAGGGCGCTAGGCGGCGGGCCGCCCGGCCGTCAACGCCCGCACGAGGCAGGCCAGCGCCGCCGTCGACAGCACCGCCCGTACGACGTTCCACGCCACCCAGGGGTTCTCGAAGTGCTCCCGCAGGGCGGCGGGATCGCCCTTCGCCGCCAGGGCGTCGTTCAGCGGGATGTTGAACACGACCGTGACGAGGAAGGCGAGCCCGTACGCGGCGAGCGCCGCCGCCACCCACCGGCCGCCCGCCGTGCCCCGCAGTCGCCACGCCGACATCCCCGTCAGCGCCAGGGCCCCCAGGAAGCCGAGGAAGAACACCGGATTCTGGATCACCACGTTGATGTCCCGCATGACATCGACGTACGTACGGTCGTCGCTGCGGTCCAGAGCCGGCATCACCGCGCAGGCGAAGGCGTAGAACACCCCGGCGATCAGGCCCGTCGCGACCGTGGCCGCGCCCAGGAGGGCCCTGCTGCTTCTCTTCTCCGACATGCCTCCATGGCAACCGGAGGACCGCCGCCCGGGACATGGCCGAGGCGCGCGGCCGCATACGCGTGCGTCCAGCCCGGTACGGGGGGTTCCGGCCGCCCGCCGGGGCGGGCACTGTGAGGAGGAGCGACGCAACGGTCCCCCTGTCCTAGGCGGTGGCAGGCACATGGCACTGGGTACGGTCACGGTCCCGCACGAGCCGCGGTTCGACGCCGGAAGGATCTGTCTGGACCTCCTCGCGACCGCGCATCCGGCGGAACGGCTGGACGCGGTCGAGCCGTTGCGGGCCTGGATCAGCGGGTCCGGGCTCGTGCCGCCCGGCACCCCGCTGGACCACGCCGACGCCTCCTGGCTGCCGGGCTTCAGGGAACTGCGCGCACACGTCGGGCGGTTGCTGCGCGGCATGGACGCGGGGGAGGCGGGGCCGTACGACCGTGCCCTCGGCCGGCTCAACGACACCGCCCGCGCCGCGCCCCCGGTGCCGTGCGCGGTGCGCGACGAGGACGGCACCTTGGTACGGCGGTTGGCGCCGCCGCCCGGGTGCGCGGAACTGCTCGCCCTCCTCGCCCGCGACGCCGTGGAGCTGCTCACCGATCCCGAGGCGCGGGCCGCCGTCCGCGAGTGCGAGGGGGACAACTGCCCCCTGGTGTACCTGGACACCTCCCGGGGGCGCAGGAGGCGCTGGTGTTCCAGCGAGGTCTGCGGCAACCGGGAGCGGGTGGCACGGCACCGCAGGCGGGCCGCCCTCGCCCGGGCCTGAGCATCCGGAACCCGAGTGTCCGGTACGGGTCTTGTGTCGGATAGGGTCGGATAGCGCCCCAGCGCCGACCGGAGTGATTTCCGCAACACCCGGTTCGGCGCCTTCCCCGCGCGGCCGGCCCGGCCGCCTTCGGCATCGTGTCTGAAATGTAAAGATCACGTGGTGGGAATGTGCTCCCATGTCCCGCTCGTCACACCCCTCACAAGAAAACTGCCACTGAGGTTTGAACGGCGCGTGGCCCCCGTCCGTACGGGTGGGCGAGCGACCGACTGGGGGAACCCCCGGACACCGGAGGTGGGCGTGCGCAAGGATGCGGCCGTGGCCAATGAACGTGGATCGAGGGCCCGACATCGCATGTCCTCACAGCCCTCGGAACCTGACGAGGAGTTGATGCGTGCCCTCTACCGGGAGCACGCCGGACCTTTGCTCGCGTATGTCCTTCGGCTGGTCGCCGGTGATCGGCAGCGCGCCGAGGACGTCGTACAGGAAACGCTCATCCGTGCCTGGAAGAACGCCGGTCAGCTCAATCGGGCGACCGGTTCGGTACGCCCCTGGCTGGTGACGGTCGCGCGTCGCATCGTCATCGACGGCCACCGCAGCCGGCAGGCCCGGCCGCAGGAGGTCGATCCGTCGCCGCTGGAGGTCATCCCCGCGGAGGACGAGATCGACAAGGCGCTGTGGCTGATGACGCTGTCGGACGCGCTCGACGACCTGACCCCGGCCCACCGGGAGGTGCTCGTCGAGACGTACTTCAAGGGGCGTACGGTCAACGAGGCGGCCGAGACGCTGGGCATACCGAGCGGCACGGTCCGCTCCCGGGTGTTCTACGCCCTGCGATCGATGAAGCTGGCACTGGAGGAGCGGGGGGTGACGGCGTGATGAGCGGGTACGGGGGAATGCAAGGATTCGGCACGGGTGGTACGGGTATGTCAGGACCCATGCAGGGATCTCCGGTGCCGAACGAGCACGAGACCGTCGGCGCCTACGCCCTGGGCATCCTGGACGACGCCGAGGCGACCGCTTTCGAGGCCCATCTGGCCGGCTGCGAGTGGTGCGCCCAGCAACTGGACGAGCTGGCCGGGATGGAGCCGATGCTGGCCGCCCTCGCCGACCTGCCCGACTCCGGGAGCACACCCGCGCTCGGCGAGTCGCTGTCCGCCAAGCCGAGTCCCCGCCTGGTGGAGAAGCTGGTCGACGAGGTCTCCGAGCGTCGGGCGCAGAAGCGGCGCAAGGGCTTCTACCTGGTCGCGGCCGCCGCAGCGCTGATCATCGGCGGTCCGATGGCCGTCATGGCGGTCAACGGCGGAAGCGACTCGGGGCAGACCGCCACACCGCTGGCGGCCGGCGCGCAGACCACCTTCGACCAGCTGCCGGACAAGGTCTCGGGATCGGACGGCGCCACCGGCGCCAGCGCGACCGTCGCCATGGGCGAGAAGACCTGGGGCACCTCGGCGGTCCTCCAGCTCAAGGGCGTCAAGGGGCCGCTCAAGTGCTCCCTGATCGCCGTCGGCAAGAACGGCGAGCGTCAGACGCTGGGCTCCTGGTCCGTCCCGAAGTGGGGCTACGGCATCCCGGACGCGACGAGCGCGGAGGCCAAGAAGCCGCTGTACATCGGCGGTGGCACGGCCCTCAAGCCGAACGAGATCGACCACTTCGAGGTGATGACCTTCGACGGCAAGAAGCTCGTCCAGGTGGACGCGTAGCCGGCGTAGCTTTGCCGGGTCCCCTTCGCGTACGGTTGACGGCTGCCCAGCACGTCAGAAGGGGGCCCGGTGGCCGCTCAGGTTCAGCAGTCCGCGGTCGGCTCGGTACACGGCGCACAGGACTCCGTGCGTGACCGAGAGATCAGCGTCGAACAGGAACACCTGGACCGGGTGTACCGGCGGCTCGAGGAGAAGATCCACGAGGCCGAGTTCCTGATGAACGACGCGGCCAAGCGCGGCCAGGTCGGCACCCCGGGCGCGCTCGCCGAGCGGGACGCGCAGGTCTTCCGGGCCGGCGTCCATCTCAACCGGCTGAACAACGAGTTCGAGGACTTCCTCTTCGGCCGGATCGACCTGCTGCTCGGCAAGGACGGCAAGAAGGGCCCGGACGGCGCGTACACGGCGGTCGAGCCCGCCGAGGGCGCGGTCCGGCCCGACCGCACCGCCGACATCGCCGAGACCCTGCACATCGGGCGGATCGGCGTGCTCGACGAGGACTACTCCCCGCTGGTCATCGACTGGCGCGCGCCGGCCGCGGCCCCCTTCTACCGGTCCACCCCGCGGGACCCCGGCCGGGTCGTGCGACGGCGGGTCATCCGCTCCAAGGGCCGCCGGGTCCTCGGGGTCGAGGACGACCTGATGCGCCCGGAGCTGACGGCGTTCCTCGCCGGCCGCGAGCTGCCCGTCATCGGTGACGGCGCCCTGATGGCGGCCCTCGGCCAGGCCCGCAGCCACACCATGCGGGACATCGTCTCCTCGATCCAGGCCGAGCAGGACCTGGTGATCCGCGCCCCCGCCGCCTCCGTCACCCAGGTCGAGGGCGGCCCGGGCACCGGCAAGACCGCGGTCGCCCTGCACCGCGCGGCCTATCTGCTGTACCAGGACCGCAGACGCTACGCGGGCGGCATCCTGATCGTCTCGCCGACCCCGCTGCTGGTGGCCTACACCGAGGGCGTGCTGCCCTCGCTCGGCGAGGAGGGCCAGGTCGCCGTCCGAGCGATCGGCTCGCTCGTCGACGGGGTGGAGGCCACCCTCTACGACTCCCCGGCCGTGGCCCGCGCCAAGGGCTCCCACCGGATGCTGAAGGTGCTGCGGAAGGCGGCCCGGGGCGCCCTGGAGATGGGGCGCGGGAGCGGCGGCCACGCCGGCCGGCTCACCCTGGACGACACCGACGGCTTCACCGGCGCCGACACGGACGGCGGGCCGCGCACCCCGGCGGGGCCGCCCGACCGGCTCCGGGTGGTGGCCTTCGGGCGCCGCCTCGAACTGGAGGCCCCGGAGCTGGAACGCGTCCGCCACGCCGCCCTGGGCGGCACCGCGCCGGTCAACCTGCTCCGCCCCCGTGCCCGCAAGCTGCTGCTGGACGCCCTGTGGGCGAAGTCCGGCGCGGGCTCCCGGCACACCGACCCCGAGCTGGCCGCCGAGCTGCGCTCCTCCTTCGACGAGGACGTCATGGGCGAGGACTCCTTCGTCGCCTTCCTCGACGCCTGGTGGCCCGAGCTGACCCCGAAGGGCGTCCTCGCCGCCATGGCGGACGAGCGGCGGCTCGGCCGCTGGGCGCGCCGGATCCTCAACCCCGGCGAGGTCCGCAAGGTCGCCCGGGCGCTGAAGCGGGACGGCTACTCCGTGCACGACGTCGCCATGCTGGACGAGCTCCAGGCGGTCCTCGGTGCCCCGGCCCGCCCGCGCAAGAGGCGCGAGTTCGACCCGCTGGACCAGCTGACCGGCCTCGAGGAGCTGATGCCGGTGCGCGAGGAGTCCCAGCGCGAGCGGGCCGAGCGGCTCGCGCAGGAGCGCACCGAGTACGCGCACGTGATCGTGGACGAGGCGCAGGACCTCACGCCGATGCAGTGGCGCATGGTCGGCCGGCGCGGCCGGCACGCCACCTGGACGGTGGTCGGCGACCCGGCCCAGTCCTCCTGGTCCGACCCGGACGAGGCGGCCGAGGCCCGGGACGAGGCGCTCGGCAGCCGGCCCAGACGCCGCTTCCAGCTCACCGTGAACTACCGCAACCCGGCCGAGATCGCCGAGCTGGCCGCCAAGGTCCTCGCCCTGGCCATGCCCGGTTCCCAGGCGCCCTCCGCCGTCCGGTCGACGGGCGTCGAGCCGCGCTTCACGGTCGTGCGGGACTCCCTGGAGCGGACCGTGCGCGCCGAGGCCGAGCGGCTCCTCGGCCTGGTGGACGGCACGGTCGGCGTCGTCGTCGCGATGAACCGGCGCGAGGAGGCGCGGCGCTGGCTGGCCGGACTCGGGGACCGGGTGGTGGCGCTCGGTAGCCTGGAGGCCAAGGGCCTGGAGTACGACGCGACGGTGGTCGTCTCGCCCGCGGAGATCGCCGACGAGTCCCCGGCCGGCCTGCGCGTGCTCTACGTGGCGCTGACCCGGGCCACCCAGCAGCTCACGGTGGTCTCGGGCGAGCGGGACGTGCCGGACGCGGCGGGGGTGCCGGACCTGCTGAGGGATTAGAAACCTCAGGAACTCCCCGCGCGGGAATGGCTCCGCGGGATCCGTTTGTTAGCCTTGGTGTGGCACCGGCCCGATCCAAGCCCCCGGGCCCAACCTTCGTCCCTGCGAGGGACCACTTGCCGCGAGGCGAGCATGGCGGGTCGGTGTCATGAACGTGAGAGAGGCCCACGTCCTGTGTGACGTGGGCCTCTCTCTTTGTGAAACGGACCCCTTTCCCCGTCTGATCGTTTCTCGTATGGTGGAAGAGGTTTTCCGAAACTACGCACCCGCCGCGCGTGACGTGTGAACAAAACGTCCGCAACTCAGGGCGACTACCACGTACCGAGGGGTAGGTGCGACGATCGGACGGCACAACTCGCGACACGGTGAAAGCAGAGGAAGTCGGCCATGGCAACGGCGCCCAGCGTCTCCTACTCGATGACCATCCGGCTGGAGGTGCCCGCGAGCGGAACCGCAGTCTCGCAGCTCACCACCGCCGTGGAGTCCTCCGGAGGCTCGGTCACCGGCCTCGACGTCACCGCGTCCGGCCACGAGAAGCTCCGCATCGACGTCACCATCGCGGCCTCCTCGACCGCGCACGCCGACGAGATCGTCGAGAAGCTGCGCGGCATCGAGGGCGTCACCCTGGGCAAGGTCTCCGACCGTACGTTCCTCATGCACCTCGGCGGCAAGATCGAGATGCAGTCCAAGCACCCCATCCGCAACCGCGACGACCTGTCCATGGTCTACACCCCGGGTGTGGCGCGCGTCTGCATGGCCATCGCGCAGAACCCCGAGGACGCCCGCCGCCTCACCATCAAGCGCAACTCCGTTGCGGTCGTGACGGACGGCTCCGCCGTGCTCGGCCTCGGCAACATCGGCCCGAAGGCCGCGCTGCCGGTCATGGAGGGCAAGGCGGCCCTCTTCAAGCGCTTCGCCGGCATCGACGCGTGGCCCATCTGCCTGGACACCCAGGACAGCGACGCCATCGTCGAGATCGTCAAGGCGATCGCCCCCGGCTTCGCCGGCATCAACCTGGAGGACATCTCCGCCCCCCGCTGCTTCGAGATCGAGGCACGGCTGCGCGAGGCCCTCGACATCCCCGTCTTCCACGACGACCAGCACGGCACCGCGATCGTCGTCCTCGCCGCCCTGACCAACGCGCTGCGCGTCACCGGCAAGGCGATCGAGAACATCCGCGTGGTCATGTCCGGCGCCGGCGCGGCCGGTACCGCCATCCTCAAGCTGCTGATCGCGGCCGGCCTGAAGAACGCCGTCGTGGCCGACATCCACGGCGTGGTGCACGCGGGCCGCGAGGACCTCGTGAACGCCCCGGCCGACTCGCCGCTGCGCTGGATCGCCGACAACACCAACCCCGAGGGCCTCACCGGCACCCTGAAGGAAGCCGTGCACGGCGCCGACGTGTTCATCGGCGTCTCCGCCCCGAACGTCCTCGACGGCGACGACGTGGCCGCCATGGCCGAGGGCGCCATCGTGTTCGCGCTCGCGAACCCGGACCCCGAGGTCGACCCGGCGATCGCCCGTCAGACGGCCGCCGTCGTGGCCACCGGCCGCTCCGACTTCCCGAACCAGATCAACAACGTGCTGGTCTTCCCGGGCGTCTTCCGCGGCCTCCTGGACGCCCAGTCCCGCACGGTCAACACCGAGATGATGCTCGCCGCCGCGCAGGCCCTCGCCGACGTGGTGACCGAGGACGAGCTGAACCCGAACTACATCGTCCCGAGCGTCTTCAACGACAAGGTCGCGGGCGCGGTGGCCGGTGCGGTCCGGGAAGCGGCGAAGGCCGTCGGCGCGACGTCGTAGCGGCGCCGTACCGTAGGGTGCGGGGGCTGTGAGGATCGACACGGCGGCCCCCGCACCGGAGTGTCGTGGAACCCCCCACCGGCGGGCGCCCTCTAGGGTGACGGCCGAGCAGGCGCTTTTCGTGTGACTCCCTAGGGTGTTCTCACGACTCCTACGGGTGCCGGATTGGCATTACCGCCGCAGGTAGGGGCAGGATGCGTCTTTGGGCGCGAGCGCATCGGCATCGATCTCACCTCACGCCTCAACGGCAAGAAGAACACGGGAGTAACAACATGAACCGCAGTGAGCTGGTGGCCGCGCTGGCCGACCGCGCCGAGGTGACCCGGAAGGACGCCGACGCCGTTCTGGCCGCGTTCGCCGAGGTCGTCGGCGACATCGTCTCCAAGGGCGACGAGAAGGTCACCATCCCCGGCTTCCTGACCTTCGAGCGCACCCACCGTGCCGCTCGTACCGCGCGCAACCCGCAGACCGGTGAGCCCATCAACATCCCGGCCGGCTTCAGCGTGAAGGTCTCCGCGGGCTCGAAGCTCAAGGAATCGGCCAAGGGTAAGTAAGCGCTCCGCTCGGGGCGCCGATCCACCGGAGCGCCGTTCTGGCTTCGGTGCCGTGGGTGACTGCGGGCCGGCCGTGGCTGGTCGCACAGTTCCCCACGCCCCTGTGGTGCGCCTCGGCTGAAGACGTCGAAAGGGCGGCCCCCCTCGCACGAGGGGGGCCGCCCTTTCGCTGTTCGGCTAGCCCAGCGCCTTGCCGGGGAGTTCCACCTTCGCCCCCAGCTCCACGAGCTTCTCCATGAAGTTCTCGTAGCCGCGGTTGATCAGCTCGATGCCGTGCACCCGGGAGGTGCCCTCGGCCGCGAGGGCGGCGATGAGGTACGAGAAGCCGCCGCGCAGGTCGGGAATGATCAGGTCGGCGCCCTGCAGCTTGGTCGGGCCGGAGACGACCGCGGAGTGCAGGAAGTTGCGCTGGCCGAAGCGGCAGTCGGAGCCGCCCAGGCACTCGCGGTAGAGCTGGATGTGCGCGCCCATCTGGTTCAGCGCGGAGGTGAAGCCGAGCCGGGACTCGTACACCGTCTCGTGGATGATGGACAGGCCCGTGGCCTGCGTCAGCGCCACCACCAGCGGCTGCTGCCAGTCGGTCTGGAAGCCGGGGTGCACGTCCGTCTCCAGCGCGATCGACTTCAGCTGGCCGCCGGGGTGCCAGAAGCGGATGCCCTCGTCGTCGATGTCGAAGGCGCCGCCCACCTTCCGGTAGGTGTTCAGGAACGTCATCATCGAGCGCTGCTGGGCGCCGCGGACGTAGATGTTGCCGTTGGTCGCCAGGGCGGCGGACGCCCAGGACGCGGCCTCCAGGCGGTCCGGGAGGGCGCGGTGGGTGTAACCGTCGAGCTTGTCCACACCGGTGATGCGGATGGTGCGGTCGGTGTCCATCGCGATGATCGCGCCCATTTTCTGCAGGACGCAGATCAGGTCCTCGATCTCCGGCTCGACGGCGGCGTTGGACAACTCCGTGACGCCCTCGGCGAGTACGGCCGTCAGCAGCACCTGCTCGGTGGTGCCGACGGACGGGTACGGCAGCCGGATCTTGGTGCCGCGCAGCCGCTGCGGGGCCTCCAGGTACTGCCCGTCCGCGCGCTTCTCGATGGTCGCGCCGAACTGCCGCAGCACGTCGAAGTGGAAGTCGATGGGCCGGCCGCCGATGTCGCAGCCGCCGAGGCCCGGGATGAACGCGTGGCCCAGACGGTGCAGCAGCGGGCCGCAGAACAGGATCGGGATACGGCTCGACCCGGCGTGGGCATCGATGTCAGCGACGTTCGCGCTCTCCACGTGCGTCGGATCCATCACCAGCTCGCCGGGTTCCTCACCCGGACGGACCGTCACCCCGTGCAGCTGGAGCAGGCCGCGTACGACGCGCACGTCACGGATGTCCGGAACGTTGCGCAGTCGGCTTGGCCCACTGCCCAGCAGGGCGGCGACCATGGCCTTCGGTACGAGGTTCTTCGCACCGCGGACACGGATCTCGCCCTCCAGCGGGGTGCCGCCGTGGACAAGCAGGACATCGTCGTTGACGGTCATGTATCTCGCGTTCCGATGAGTCGGGCAGGGGTCGGCCGATCACTTGCGCGGGGGCCGGGGAAGACAGGGTAATCGCCGACCACCCCCCTCCCATAAGCCCGAGGACCCCCCAGTCGCGTCATGGCTGTGTCACAACACGAACGGTTCAGCACCGGCAACACCGGGTCACCGGCCCTGCCGGTGTGCGCCCGGGACGCACCGGCGCGCCCTGAGCTGCGTTCACTCCCACAACCCGATTGGCTCCCCACACCGGGCGAAGATGCGGGATCATGTCTGGCATGACCGAGGTGTCCTCGCTCACAGGGCGGCTGCTCGTGGCCACGCCCGCCCTGGCGGACCCGAACTTCGACCGCGCGGTGGTGCTCCTTCTCGACCACGACGAGGAGGGCTCCCTCGGTGTCGTGCTCAACCGCCCCACCCCGGTGGACGTGAGCGACATCCTGGAGGGCTGGGCCGAGCTGGCCGGCGAGCCCGGCGTGGTCTTCCAGGGCGGACCCGTCTCGCTGGACTCGGCGCTCGGCGTCGCGGTCATCCCGGGCGGCGCCGACGGCGAGCGTGCCCCGCTCGGCTGGCGGCGGGTGCACGGCGCGATCGGCCTGGTCGACCTGGAGGCCCCGCCCGAGCTGCTCGCCTCGGCCCTCGGCTCCCTGCGGATCTTCGCCGGTTACGCCGGCTGGGGCCCCGGTCAGCTGGAGGACGAGCTGGTGGAGGGCGCCTGGTACGTCGTCGAGTCCGAGCCCGGTGACGTGTCCTCCCCGGCCCCGGAGCGGCTCTGGCGCGAGGTGCTGCGGCGCCAGCGCAACGAGCTGGCGATGGTGGCCACGTACCCGGACGACCCGTCGCTCAACTGATGCCTGCGAGCTTCAGTACCCTTGCTGGTATGAGCACTCTTGAGCCCGAGCGCGGGACTGGTACGGGGACCCTCGTAGAGCCGACACCGCAGGTCTCCCACGGCGACGGCGACCACGAGCGCTTCGCCCACTACGTCCAGAAGGACAAGATCATGGCGAGCGCCCTCGACGGCACCCCCGTCGTGGCGCTCTGCGGCAAGGTCTGGGTGCCCGGCCGCGACCCGAAGAAGTACCCCGTCTGCCCCATGTGCAAGGAGATCTACGACTCCATGGGCAGCGGCGGCGGCGACGAGGGCGGCGACAAGTAGCGGTCACCCCGCACGCCGCGAGGCTGAAGCCGTCAGGCCCCCGGGACACGCCAGACGTGTCCCGGGGGTCTTTGTGCTTCCCGGCCGTCGAGTGGTCCAGACCTCTTGTCGGCCGGTTCGTGTTGTCCCTAGGCTCCTGACCGTTGTGCGGTGCGAAACAGGCGTTGCGTATACCGCAACGCTCGGGTCGAGCGGTGAGGGGCGGGACCGGAATGACCGACGGGACTGACGGGGCGGACAGGACGGACGGGACGGACCTCGCGGAGACGGTCGAGGTGCCGGGGGTGATCCCGGCCCCGGCGCGCTGGACGCGGAACGCCGCCGGACGCACGCGCCTCGACAGCCGCACCGTCCTGGAGGCGGGCCCCGGCACCGAGGGCGTCGCCCGCTGGCTGCGGGCCACGGTCGGCGCGGCGACCGGCCTGCCCTTCCCGGAGACCGGCGACGGCCCCGGCCGCATCGTGCTCGGCGTCGACCCGGACCTGCCGCCGGAGGGCTATCGCCTGGTCGGTGACGGGGGGCCGTACCGCATCCTCGGCGGCGGCGCCGCGGGTGTCTTCTGGGGCGCCCAGACCCTCCGCCAACTGCTCGGCCCCGACGCCTTCCGGCGCGCTCCCGTGCGGCCCGGTCGCGACTGGAGCCTGCCCGGGGGCACCGTCGAGGACGCCCCGCGCTTCCGCTGGCGCGGCCTCATGCTCGACGTGGCCCGGCACTTCATGCCCAAGGAGGGCGTGCTGCGCTACCTGGACCTGATGGCCGCGCACAAACTCAACGTCTTCCACTTCCACCTGACGGACGATCAGGGCTGGCGGGTCGAGATCCGGCGGTACCCGAAGCTGACCGAGGTCGCCTCCTGGCGGGCCAGGACGAAATTCGGACACCGGGCGTCGCCGCTGTGGGAGGAGAAGCCGCACGGCGGTCACTACACCCAGGACGACATCCGGGAGATCGTCGCCTACGCCGCCGAGCGGCACATCTCCGTCGTCCCGGAGATCGACGTACCCGGCCACTCGCAGGCCGCCGTCGCCGCCTACCCGGAACTTGGCAACACCGACGTCGTCGACACCACCGCCCTCTCCGTCTGGGACGACTGGGGGATCTCCCCGAACGTACTCGCCCCCACCGACACCACCCTGCGCTTCTACGAGGGGGTGTTCGAGGAGATCCTGGAACTCTTCCCGGCGGACGCCGCCGAGTTCTCCCCGTTCGTGCACATCGGCGGCGACGAGTGCCGCAAGGACCAGTGGGTACGGTCGCCGGCCGCCAAGGCCCGTATCGCGGACCTCGGGCTCGCCGACGAGGACGAGTTGCAGTCCTGGTTCATCGGGCACTTCGACCGCTGGCTCGCCGCGCGCGGGCGCCGGCTCATCGGCTGGGACGAGATCCTGGAGGGCGGACTCGCGCCGGGCGCCGCCGTGTCCTCCTGGCGCGGCTACGGCGGCGGTGTCGCGGCCGCGCGCGCCGGCCACGACGTCGTCATGTGCCCGGAGCAGTACGTCTATCTGGACCACCGCCAGGCCCCCGGCGAGGACGAGCCCGTGCCGATCGGCTTCGTGCGCACCCTGGAGGACGTCTACCGGTTCGAGCCCGTGCCGACCGGGCTCACCGCGGCTCAGGCCCGCCATGTGCTGGGCACTCAGGCCAACGTGTGGACCGAGGTGATGGAGGACGCCGGACGCGTGGACTACCAGGCGTTCCCCAGGCTCGCGGCCCTCGCCGAGGTCGCCTGGAGCCGGCTGCCCGCGCCGCGGGAACGGGACTTCGCCGACTTCGAGCGCCGGATGGCCGTCCACTACGGGCGACTTGACGCCCTCGGTGTCGCCTATCGGCCACCCACGGGCCCCCGGCCCTGGCAGCGGCGCCCCGGTGTGCCCGGCCGCCCGATCGAGGGCCCGCCGCCGCAGCGCTGAAACCGGCGCGCCGGACGGAATCGGTCACCGTGGGGGAGCCGTATAGAACAGATTGCCGGAAACCACTCCAGGGCCCACCGAAGAGTGGCAATCGAGGCGCATGGGCGATGCCGTTCGAAATCGGACCATGTACCCGATGAGGTGGGCGAATGCCTCCTAGCGGACCCCCGCGTCCGGGGCTTGCGAAGATGTGCCAGAGTTGCCACGTCCGCCCTGTGAGCACGTACCGTACGGCCACACAGGTGGGACCAGGTGGGGCAGCGGGAGAGGGGCAGCCGGTTTGACCACGCACGCACCGCAGGCGGCGCAGGCCGTCACGCTGCCCACGACACTGGACGAGGCCGTGGCGGCCCTCACCGCCATGCCCACGGCCGTCCCCGTGGCCGGCGGCACCGACCTCATGGCCGCCGTCAACTCCGGTCAGCTCAGGCCCGCCGCCCTGGTGGGTCTCGGGCGGATCAGCGAGATCCGCGGCTGGCAGTACCAGGACGGCCACGCGCTGCTCGGCGCCGGCCTCACGCACGCGCGCATGGGCCGCCCCGACTTCGCGGCCCTGATCCCGGCGCTCGCCGCCGCCGCGCGCGCCGCGGGCCCGCCGCACATCCGCAACGCCGGCACCCTGGGCGGCAACATCGCCACGGCGGCCCCCACCGGGGACGCGCTGCCGGTGCTGGCCGCCCTGGAGGCGACGCTGATCATCGCGGGCCCGGGCGGGGCCCGCCGGGAGATCCCGGTGTCACACCTGCTGGCCGGCGTGGAGATGCTGCGCGGCGGCGAACTCATCGGCTTCGTGCGCGTGCCCCTGCTGCACGCCCCGCAGGTCTTCCTGAAGGCCACCGGGCGCACCGGCCCGGGCCGCTCGGTGGCCTCCGTCGCCGTCGTGCTCGACCCGGCCCGGCGCGGGGTGCGGTGTGCCGTCGGCGCCATAGCGCCGATGCCGCTCAGGCCCCTGGACGCCGAGCAGTGGGTCGCCCAGCTGATCGACTGGGACAACGACCGCGCGCTCGTCCCGGAGGCCCTGAGCGCCTTCGGCGAGTACGTCGCCGCGGCCTGCATCCCGGACCCCGCCCCGGAGCCGGACGGCTCCGTGGCAACGCTTCCGCCCGCCGTACTGCACCTGCGGCGCACCGTCGCCGCGCTGGCCCGACGAGCACTGGGGAGGGCGCTGTCGTGACCGACGACCAGCACGCGGAGGGCGCGCCGCAGGGCGGTGGCCGCTGGAACCCGCTGCCCGGCGACTACGACGACGGCGCCACCGCCTTCGTCAAGCTCCCCGAGGGCGGCATCGAGGCCCTGCTGTCCGGCGACAGCCCCCTGGCCGCCCCCGGCCACGGCTACGTGCCGCCGCGGATAACGGCGGCCCCGGCCACGGACGACCCCGCCACCGGCTCCTGGTCGACGCCCGCCGGCGGCGACCAGTGGCCCGACCCCAACGCGGTGCCCCAGGAGCAGGCGGCGGACGACCGGTTCACGTACCACCCGGCGGCCACTCAGCAGTGGACGTTCGAGGAGCCGCCGGCCGAGCCGGGCGCCGGGCACGACGTCACCGGGCAGTGGAGCATCCCGGTGGCCGGCGGCGACCTCCCGGACGAGTCGGGCGAGTTCACCACCTCCGCCCTGGTCGAGCAGTGGGGCGGCACGCCGCCCGCCACGCTCCCGGGCGGCGCGTCCGCACCGTGGGCGACGGAGCCCGCCGACGGCCCGTGGGGGCAGCCGGAGTCCGACCCGGGCCCCCACCCGGCCGACACCGCGGCGGAGTACGACCCCACCGGGGCGTACGCCCCGAACCGGCCCGCGCAGGCCCCTGGAGGCCCCGGAGGCGGCCCGGCGGAGCACACCGGGCCCGGGACCCCCTCGGCTGCCTCCCGGGCCGCAGAAGCGCCCGACACGGCCGCACCGGCGGCCGCGGGCGGCCCGGACCACCCGGCCGACGCGGACGAGGCGGCCGAGGCGGCCGACCCCACCGCGGCGGACACCGCCGCCGACGGGACCGGCCGCACCGGCCCCGCCGCCGGTCCGCCCGGCAGCACGACGGAGCACCGGGCGGACGCGCCCGCCCCCGAGGACGAGGCCGACGAGGCGGCTCCCGCGGACGCCGGGCACGAGACCCCCGAGGACCCCGACGAGTCCGCCCCCGCAC
>NZ_JAJSZC010000174.1:0-17140 GCF_036815105.1 Streptomyces sp. IBSBF 3136 | reverse complement strand
GGACGGCGGAGAAGGCAGGGGGGAAGGCGTCCGCCGAGGGCGGTACGGCCGGCCGGACGGCGGCGGGCGAGGAACCGGCGGCCGGGCGGACGGCGGCGGGCGCGCCCGCGGCGAAGAAGGCCGCGGACGGCAAGGCGGCCACCGGCAGGACGGCGTCGGGCAAGACGACGGCTACGGCGAAGAAGGCGACGGGCGTGAAACCGGCGGCGGAGAAGACGGCGGCGAAAAGGACGGCGGCCAGGGAGCCGGTCACCGAGGGAGCGGCCACCGAGGGGGCGGCTGTCACCGAGGGGACGAGCGCCCGGAAGCCGGCCGCTTCGAAGACGGCCGTCCGCAAGACGGCGACGGCCGGTACGGACGCCGGGAGAGCGGCCGCCGAGAAGACCACGGGGAAGACGGAGGGGAAGGCCGGAGGGAAGACCGAGGGGAAGGCGAAGGCCGCCGGAAGGGCGGCCGGGCAGGCGGTGGCGGGCGAGGCGGCCCCAGAGACTGCGGCCTCGAAGAGGACGACGTCGAAGGGGAGGGCGTCGAAGGGGAAGGCCTCACAGGAGACGGCCGCCGGAAAGGCGGGCGGCGAGAAGGACGGCACCGGGAAGGCGGTCGCCGAGGACGCCCCCGCGGGGGCGACCCGGAAGAGCACGGCCAAGAAAGCGGGCGCGGCGCGGGCCGCGAAGCAGACGGGAGCCACGACAGTGGTTGCGAAGAAGACTCCTGGCACGGCCACGGCGGAGCAGGGCGGCGTTCCCAAGGCGCGGCTCGCCGCGGTGGAGCCCGGCGAGCTGGCGGTGCGCCCCGGCGAGGACCCCTGGACCCCGGAAGAGGTCGCGGAGGCCCGGGCCGAGCTGCTGTCCGAGGTGGAGCGGCTGCGGAACGAGATCAGCACCTCCGAGGCGTCCATCGTGGGCCTCATGCGGGACTCCGGGGACGGCGCGGGCGACGACCAGGCCGACACCGGCACGAAGAACATCACGCGCGAGCACGAGATGGCGCTGGCCGCCAACGCGCGCGAGATGCTGACCCAGAACGAGCACGCCCTGGAGCGGCTCGACGCGGGCACGTACGGCCTGTGCGAGAACTGCGGCGACCCCATCGGCAAGGCGCGCATGCAGGCCTTCCCCAGGGCCACACTCTGCGTCGAGTGCAAGCAGAAACAGGAACGCCGCTCCTGAGCACCGGGGACCGCCGGACCGTGCCGTAGTCTCGTCTCAGTCAGGCACCTAGGTTGAGGGACTCACGTGGCAGAGGCGGAGCGCATCATCGGTACGCCGGACACCCCGGACGACGGTGGCGAGCGGGCGGCGGCGGCCGGGACGACCGCCGCCCCGGACGCGTCCGGGGCGGGCGAGCGGGAGACGCCGGCGCGGCAGCGGACCGGGCGCGGACGCAGGATCGCCGTGCTGTTCGCGGTGGCCGCGTTCGCCTACGCCCTCGACCTGGTCAGCAAGCTGCTCGTGGTCGCGAAGCTGGAGCACCACGAGCCGATCCAGGTGATCGGCGACCTGCTGGAGCTGCACGCCATCCGCAACCCCGGCGCGGCCTTCGGGTTCGGCGCCGCCTTCACGGTGATCTTCACCCTGATCGCGGCCGCCGTGATCGGGGTCATCATCCGCCTGGCGCGCAAGCTCTACAGCTTCCCCTGGGCGATCGCGCTCGGTCTGCTGCTCGGTGGCGCGCTCGGCAACCTCACCGACCGCATCTTCCGGGCGCCCGGCGTCTTCGAGGGCGAGGTCGTGGACTTCATCGCGCCCAAGGGCTTCGCCGTGTTCAACCTGGCCGACTCGGCGATCGTGTGCGGCGGCATCCTGATCGTGCTGCTGTCCTTCCGCGGCCTGGATCCGGACGGCACCGTCCACAAGGACTGAGCCCCCGGGATCGTCCCCGGACCGTCCCCGCTCGGCCTGGGCTCGCGCCCGGTTGTCCACAGGCTCGTGCGGGGCCGTCGCTGCCGTCCGGCATACTCGACGGGTGAGCACGATTCCCGAGATCCGAACCCTGCCCGTGCCCGACGGCCTGGAGGGCGAGCGCGTCGACGCCGCCATCTCCCGCATGTTCGGCTTCTCCCGCACCAAGGCGGCGGATCTGGCCGCGGCCGGCAAGGTCCAGGTCGACGGGGCGGTGGTCGGCAAGTCCGAGCGGGTGCGCGGTGGCGCCTGGCTCGAGGTCGAGATGCCGCAGGCGCCCGCGCCCGTCCAGGTGGTCGCCGAACCGGTCGAGGGCATGGAGATCGTGCACGACGACGATGACGTGGTCGTGATCGTCAAGCCGGTCGGCGTGGCCGCGCACCCCTCCCCGGGCTGGAGCGGCCCGACCGTCATCGGCGGCCTCGCCGCCGCCGGGTACCGGATCTCCACCTCCGGCGCCGCCGAGCGTCAGGGCATCGTGCACCGCCTGGACGTCGGCACCTCCGGCCTGATGGTGGTCGCCAAGTCGGAGTACGCGTACACCTCGCTCAAGCGCCAGTTCAAGGAGCGCACGGTCGACAAGCGCTACCACACCCTCGTCCAGGGCCACCCGGACCCGACGAGCGGCACGATCGACGCCCCGATCGGCCGGCACCCCCACCACGACTACAAGTGGGCGGTCACGGCCGACGGCAAGCCCTCGGTGACCCACTACGACCTCATCGAGGCCTTCCGCGCCGCCTCCCTGCTCGACGTGAAGCTGGAGACCGGCCGCACCCACCAGATCCGCGTCCACATGTCCGCCCACCGCCACCCCTGCGTCGGTGACCTGACCTACGGTGCCGACCCGACCCTCGCCAAGCGGCTGGGGCTGACCCGCCAGTGGCTGCACGCCGTCCGGCTCGGCTTCGAGCACCCGGGGGACGGGCGGTGGGCCGAGTTCGAGAGCGACTACCCGGAGGACCTGCGCCAGGCCCTCGACCAGGTGCGCGAGGAGACGTACGCGTGAGCGTGCCCGTCACCGTCCGGATCGCCGAGGACCCCGCCGACCGCGAGGCGTGCTTCGCCGTCCGCAAGGAGGTCTTCGTCGCCGAACAGGGCGTTCCGCAGGACATCGAGTACGACGCGTACGACGCCGTCGCCGTCCACGTCCTCGCGGTCGGCGAGGACGGCGAGCCGCTCGGCACCGGGCGCCTGCTGTTCGGCGAGGCGGCCGCCGCCAAGACCGGCGGGGACGCGTCGGTGGGCTCGCTGGGGCGGCTCGCCGTCGTCCGCGCGGCCCGTGGGCTGGGCATCGGTGTGGCCCTGGTGCGGGCCATCGAGGAGGCGGCCGGCGCGCACGGTCTGACCGCGGTGGACCTGCACGCGCAGACCCAGGCCCTGGGCTTCTACGAGCGCCTGGGCTACGAGGCGTACGGCCCTGAGTTCCAGGACGCCGGGATTCCGCACCGGTCGATGCGGCGCGTGCTGTAGCGGAGGTCCCCCGGAACGGCCGGCGGGCGGGTGTCGTGGCAGGCTGGTGACCTGCCGTGTGATCGTCGACCCCCGGAGCGCTGGCCGTGGATCAGTTGGCCCTGTTGTTCGTGCTGCTGCTCGGGGCCCTGGTGAGCGTCCCGATCGGGGACCGGTTCGGACTGCCCGCGCCGGTGCTGATGACGCTGCTCGGCGGGGTGCTGGCGGTGGCCGACTTCGTGCCCAACGTGGACATCCCGCCCGACCTGATCCTGCCCGCCCTGCTTCCGCCCCTGCTCTACGCCGCCGTACGCCGGACCTCCTGGCGGCAGTTCGCCGCCAACAAACGGCCCATCTTCCTGCTGGCCGTCGCCCTGGTGTTCGTGACGATGCTGTGCGTGGCCGCCGTCGCCCACACGATCGTGCCGGGACTGCCGATGGCCGCCGCCCTGGCGCTGGGCGCGCTGATCGCCCCGCCCGACCCGGTCGCCGCCACGGCTGTCGCCGGGCAGCTCGGGCTGCCGCGCCGGCTGGTGTCGATCCTGGAGGGCGAGGGCCTCTTCAACGACGTCACCGCCATCGTGCTCTACCACGTGGCGATCGCCGCCGTGGTGAGCGGGGAGTTCTCCGCCTGGCGCGCGGGTCTCGACCTGGTGCTGTCCGCCGTGGTCGCGGTGGCGATCGGGCTGGTGCTCGGCTGGGGCGCGAACCGGCTGATGGACCTGCTCGGCGACCCCACCCTGCAGATCGGCCTGACCCTGCTGGTGCCCTACGCCTCCTATGTGCTGGCGGAGGTGCTGCACGGGTCCGGCGTGCTGGCCGTGCTGACCACGGCCCTCTTCCTCGCCGAGTACGCCACCGACGCCGACGACGTGATGACCCGGCTCGCCGGCCACACCTTCTGGGACATCATCGACACCCTCGTCACCGGCGTCGCCTTCGGGCTGATCGGTCTTGAGCTGCACAACGCGATCAGGACGGCGTCCGGACGCTGGGGCGAGATGGTCGGCTGGGCCGCCGCGACCGCCGGGGTCGTCGTCCTCGTCCGGCTGCTGTGGCTGCTGCCCGCGACCTGGCTGACCCAGCGGCTGCACGCCCGGCGGGACTACGACGAGGAGATCCCGGTGAGCTGGCGGGAGACCGTGGTCATGTGGTGGTCCGGGATGCGCGGGGTGGCGTCCGTGGCGCTGGCGCTGGCCATCCCGCTCAAGACCGGCGCCGGGGCGCCGTTCCCCGACCGGGACGAGATCGTCTTCATCGCCTTCGGAGTGATCATCGTCACCCTGGTGCTCCAGGGGCTGACCCTGCCGTGGCTCGTGAAGCGGCTCGGGGTGCAGGCCGACTCCGAGCGGGAGAAGGAGTTCGAGAAGGAGCTGGCCCGGCGGGCGGCGAAGGCGGCCAAGAGCAGGTTGCGGGAGATCGAGCAGGTGGAGGATCTGCCGGAGGACCTGTCCGAGCAGATGCTGCGGCGGGCCTTCGACATCGGCATCCGGATCAGCCCGGACATGGGGGAGGAGGAGCGCCGGGAGGCGCATCAGCAGCGGGCGCGGCGGCTGCGCCGGGTGCGGCGCATCCAGGGCGAGATGCTCAGCGCCGCCCGCCATGAGGTGCTGGCGGCGCGGAGCGAACCGGGGGCCGACCCGGAGATCGTGGACCGGGTGCTGCGGCACCTGGACGTACGCAGTCTGCGCTGACCGGCAGGGCAGACAGGCCGATCCCGCCCGGGGCCGGGCACGTCGCCTCACGGATCTCACGGATCGTCCAGGTCGACGGCGGCGCCGGGCGGCGGGAGCGGCGGGCGGCGGGAGCGGCGGCGCCGCTCAGCCCCGGCCCGTGCGCGGGAAGTCGTAGGCCCTGCGCAGGGTCGCGCCGTCGGGCGACGGGACGCGGCTCGGCGGGAGTACCGCGTCCGAGGTGTTCACCCGCGGCAGGGCGTACGGGTGCTCCGTCGACAGCCAGCCGATCATCTGCTCGCGGACCGTCACCCGGACCGTCCAGATGTCGTCCGCGTCCTTGGCGGTGACCAGGGCGCGAACCTGGATGGTGTTCGGGGTCGTGTCCGTCACCTGAAGGCTGTAGGCCCGGCCGTCCCACGCCGGGCACTGGCGCAGGATGTCGCGCAGCTTCTCGCGCATCGCCTCGATCGGCGCGCTGTGGTCCAGGTGCCAGTAGACGATGCCCGTCATCTGCGGGGTGCCCCGCGACCAGTTCTCGAAGGGGTTGGCGGTGAAGTAGGACACCGGCATGGTGATCCGCCGCTCGTCCCAGGTCCGCACCGTCAGGAAGGTCAGGGTGATCTCCTCGACGGTGCCCCACTCGCCGTCCACCACCACGGTGTCGCCGATGCGCACCATGTCGCCGAAGGCGATCTGCAGCCCCGCGAACATGTTGGACAGCGTCGACTGGGCGGCGACACCGGCGACGATGCCGAGGAGGCCGGCGGAGGCCAGCAGCGAGGCACCGGCGGCGCGCATCGCCGGGAAGGTGAGCAGCATCGAGGCACTGGCCACCACGATGACGATCGCGGTGACCACCCGCATGATCAGTTCCACCTGGGTGCGCACCCGGCGCACCCGGGCGGCGTCCCGGTGGACACGCGCGTAGCGGGAGTAGGAACTCTCGACGACGGCCGAGGCGATCCGGATCACCAGCCACGCGGCGGACCCGATCAGGACCAGGGTCAGCGCCTGTCCCACGGCGACCTGGTGGCGCTCCAGGAGTTCCGCCTGGTCGTACGAGCCTCGGAGCATGGCGGTGCACAGGACGAGCTGGTAGGGGATGCGGCCGCGCCGCAGCAGGCCCCACAGGGGTGTCTCGGAATCTCGTTCGTCGGCCTTGCGCAGCAGCCGGTCGGTGGCCCACCCGACAGCGAGGGTGAGCAGCACCGTGCTGCCGAGCACGATCAAAGGTCGAAGCACGTTCTCCATCCTGCGCACCTAACCGGACTCGGTGGTTCATGAACATGTGAGTTCCGGCGACGGATGGGTACGGCCGCGGTTCGGCCCTGTCGGACCGGGCTGGCACCATGGCCTCATGAACATCATGCTCTTTCACTCGACGTACGGGCTCGGGCCCGCGGTGCGCGAGGCCGCGGACCGGCTGCGCGCGGCGGGCCACGAGGTGTGGACGCCGGACCTCTTCGAGGGGCGCACGTTCGACACGGTCGAGCAGGGCATGGAGTTCGAGGAGCGGACCGGCAAGGAGGAGCTGCTGAAGCGTGCCGTGCTGGCGGCCGCGCCCTACTCCGAGCGCGGGCTGGTGTACGCGGGGTTCTCGCTCGGCGCCTCCGTCGCCCAGACGCTCGCGCTCGGCGACGAGCGGGCCCGTGGCCTGCTGCTCCTGCACGGCACGTCGGACATCGCGCCGAACGCCCAGGTGGACGGGCTGCCGGTGCAGCTGCACGTGGCCGAGCCCGACCCGTTCGAGACGGACGACTGGCTGAGCGCCTGGTACCTCCAGATGGGCAGGGCGGGCGCGGATGTCGAGGTCTACCGGTACGCCGGGGCCGGCCACCTCTACACCGACCCCGCGCTGCCTGACTACGACGAGGAGGCCGCCGAGGCCACCTGGCGGGTGGCTCTCGGCTTCCTCGATGGCCTGGGCCACGTGTGAGTGGGTCAGACCGGCTGTTCGGATCCGGCTACCGCTGCTGTGCGCCGACCACTGCTGTTGTGCAGGGGCGGAACCTCAGCCAGGGAAGCACTCCTTGGGTGGGTGCACCAGCGACTCGAAGTGCCCGGAGTACACCCACGTCGTCGGCTTTGAGTTGTACAGCCTGAACCACAGGGCCCCCGAGGGGGTCTTCGTGGTCGAGCACTGTATCTCCAGGGTCGTCTTGAACGGCATTGTGCGGAACTTGTGCGACGAGGAGGTGGGCTGCGCGTAGAGGGGGGCACCGTGGGTGTCCAGCACAGTCAGATTGACGAATGCCGGTGCCGCTGAGGCCTCCTGCGCCTGCGCGGCGCAGGCCAGCCCAGCGAGGGTCATGGCAGCCGCGATCGTCGCGGTCTTCTTCAAGGCACCTTGGGGGGTGGCCACGTGTCTCCTTTTTCAGGTTAGTTGACGAAATGTCAACTATGCGTATTGTCGTAAGTATTATCGCACTGCATCGACCAACTCACCATTGAATAAGGTGCGTCGGCGCACTCAGCGGTCCGTGGGCCGATCACACCGGGTCGTAGGTGCGCTCGATCTTCTGGGTGCCGCTGCGGGTGCGGTAGGAGCGGACCCAGGCGGAGGTGGCGTGCGCGTTCGTGCGGTCGGACAGGACGTAGTAGTCCATCTGCGTGCGGTCCGCGGTGATGTCCAGGACGCCGTAGCCGTGGCGGTCGGTGTCCACCCAGTGGACGTGCCGGTTGGCGGCCTTGATGACCGGCGCGGCGATCGCGGAGACGGTGCCCTCGGGGACCTTCATGATGTCGTCGAGGTTGTCGGAGGTCACCGAGGTGACCACGAACTCGGTGGCCGCCGAGGCCGACAGCGGGTAGGTGCCCGCGTCCACCGGCACGTCGTTGGCCCACGCCATGTGGATGTCACCGGTCAGGAAGACGGTGTTGCCGATGGCGTTGGAGCGCAGGTGGGCCAGCAGCTCGCGGCGGTCGTCGGTGTAGCCGTCCCACTGGTCGGTGTTGGCGGCGATGCCCTCCTGCGGCAACCCGAGCAGCTTGGCGAGCGGCTTGAACAGGTCGGCGGAGAGCGAGCCGAAGGAGAACGGCGAGATCATCACCGAGTTGCCGACCAGCCGCCACTTGGTGTCGGAGGCGGACAGGTTCGCCTTCAGCCAGTCGAGCTGGGCGCGGCCGGTGATCGTACGGTCCGGGTCGTCCACCGAGCCGCTGGCCGTCGAGGCCTGCTGGGAGCGGAAGGAGCGCAGGTCCAGCAGGGAGAGGTCGGCGAGCTTGCCGAAACGCAGCCGGCGGTAGGTGGTGCCGGCGACGGCGGGACGGACCGGCATCCACTCGAAGTAGGCCTGCTTGGCGGCGGCCTGCCGGGCCGTCCAGGTGCCCTCGGCGCCCTCGGTGTGGTTGACCGCGCCGCCCGACCAGGCGTTGTCGGCGAACTCATGGTCGTCCCAGATCGCGATGACCGGCGCCTTCAGGTGCAGCGCCTGAAGGTCGGGGTCGGTCTTGTACTTGGCGTGCCGGATCCGGTAGTCGGCGAGGGTGAGGATCTCGTTCGCGGGGGCGTGCGGACGGACCACGGTGCCGCGGGCCGCGTACTCGCCCGACTTGTACTCGTAGATGTAGTCACCCAGGTGCAGCCACGCGTCGAGGTCGTTGCGGGCCGCGAGGTGGCGGTAGGCGGAGAAGTAGCCCGCCTCCCAGTTGGCGCAGGAGACCACACCGAAGCGCAGACCTGCGACGGCGGCGTCCGCCGCCGGCGCGGTGCGGGTGCGCGCCGCCGGGGAGTCCGTGCCGCCGGCCGAGAACCGGAACCAGTAGTCGGTGGCCGGCTGCAGGCCGCGGATGTCCGCCTTGACGGTGTGGTCGGAGGCGGCCGTCGCCGTCATGGAGCCCTTGGCGACGATGCTGGTGAACGCCTTGTCCCGAGCGACGGTCCAGCTCACCTCGGTGTCCGGGCCGACGCCGGAGCCGGGCAGTGCCTCCGGGACGGGGGTCACCCGGGTCCACAGCAGGACGCCGTCGGGCAGCGGGTCGCCGGACGCGACGCCGTGCAGGAAGGCGGGGGCCTGGTCGGCCGCGCGCGCCGGAAGGGTGGCGGCGAGCGGGCCGGCCAGCACAGCCGTCGCCGCCGCGGCCTTGACGACCGTACGGCGGCGGGGCGAGGGGAAGTTGAGGGCCTGGTGGGCCTCGGAAGATCTGTATCGACTGGTCACGACCGATCAGGTTACTGATCGGTATGCGCGCGAGTGGGCGAACTTCGAAAGTTCGCCCACTCTTCACGCGGCGCTCGTCACCGGGCGGGATCAGCCCTTGAGAGCCGCGTCCACCACCTTGTTGAACTCCTCGACCGTCCATGGCCGGTTGGGGTCAGAGGTCGTGAGCTTCTTGCCGTCCATCACGAAGCTCGGGGTGCCGCTCACCCCGTCCTTGTTGTCGTCGAAGGTCTTCGACATGGCCATCGCCCAGGCGTCGTAGGTGCCCTTCTTGACCGCGTCCTGGAACTTCGCGTTGCCCTTGAGTGCGGGGACGGTGTCGGCGACCTTGATGAGGTAGCTGTCGTCCTTGAACTTGTCGGTCTGCTCGTCCGGGTGCCACTTGGCGGAGTACAGCGCCGTCTTGTACTCGAGGAAGGCCTCGGGGCTGACGTTCAGCGCCGCGCCGAGGGCGCTCAGCGAGTTCTTGGAGCCCTCGCCGTTGTCGTGGTTGTCGATGAAGGTGGCACCGACGTACTGGATCTTGAACTTGCCGTCGTCGAGGTCCTTCTTCACCGTCGTGCCGACCGTCTGCTCGAACTGGGCGCACACGGGGCAGCGCGGGTCCTCGTAGACCTTCAGGGTCTTCTTGGCGGTGTCCTTGCCGAGGACGACGGTGGTGCCCTTCGTGCCCGCGGTGTTGGCCGGGGCGACGACGGAGGCGTCCTTCAGGCCCTCCCAGTAGCTGGGCTTGTTCATCTGCACGACCGCGTAGCCGATACCGCCGGCCGCGGCCAGCACGGCCACGACCGAACCGGCCACGATCAGCTGCCGCCTGGCCTTGTCGCGCTTGGCCTGCCGCTCGCGCTCCTGGCGCAGCCGCTCCCGGGCCGCCGTCTTCGCCGCCTGGTTGTTCCGCTTGCTCATGGTGGTGATCTCCATAGGGGACGCGCACATGCCGTACGCGGGATACGTGTGGGGGACTGGTCGTGCTCAGCCGAGAGCCGAGGAGCACGGCGGTCCACGCCGTCCCAGGGAGTGCACGAGGAGCCGGTCACGGGCGGACGCCGGCCGGGGTGACGGGTTCGGCAGCCGGCGCACGGGCGAGAGCCGCGCGGACCGGGCGGCCGCAGCGAGGGAGAGCGGCCGGAAGGTGGTGGCGGTGACCGCGCGCAGCAGCTGCACCAGGGCGCGCTCGCCCCGGCGCAGCCAGGCGGCGGCCAGCAGGCCCACGCCCACGTGCGCGGCGAGCAGCAGCCAGGCGGCGGCCGGGTCGGCGTGCGCGAGCAGTCCGTCCGTGTGGCCCTGGCCGCCGGTGACCTGGGCCAGCGGGGTGCCGACGGCACCGCCCTGGCACAGCACGTCGAACCCGAAGGCGCGCAGCGGTCCGGCGACCGGGCCGCCCGCCCTGCCGTAGCAGGCGTGCTGGCCGGTGGTGAACACGGTGTCCGCGGCCAGCTCCAGCGGGACCAGCAGCGCGGCGATGCGGCCGAAACCGCGCTCGCGGCCCGCCAGCGCGTACGCGGTCAGGAACACCCCGGTGGCGACCGCGGCCACGGTCGCCACCGGCAGCGGGGCCCTGGACAGCAGGACGTGCGACGCGGTGCTGACCGTCACGACCACGGCCGTGAACAGCGCCGCGCGCACGGCTCTGAGGTGGGTCCCGGATATGTCCATAGCGAGACAAGAGTCTGACACGTGCGCGGTTAAGGGACCCCTAAAGGATGCCTGTGAAGAGGCGGAGGTTACAGCCCCGGGATCCGGCCGTTGCGGAAGAGGTCGACGAAGATCTGGTGGTCGGCACGCGCGCGTGCGCCGTAGCGGTGCGCGAAGTCCACCAGCAGGGGGCCGAAGCCCTCCTCGTCGGCGGCGAGGGCCGCGTCGATGGCCCGCTCGGTGGAGAACGGCACCAGCGACTCCCCGGAGGTGTCGTCCGCCGCCGCGTGCATCGTGGCCGTGGCCCGGCCCAGGTCGGCGACGACGGCCGCGATCTCCTCCGGGTCGTCGATGTCGCCCCAGTCCAGGTCGACGGCGTACGGGGAGATCTCGGCGACCAGCTGGCCCGCGCCGTCCAGCTCGGTCCACCCCAGCCACGGGTCGGCGTGCGCCTGGAGGGCGCGCTGGGAGATCACCGTGCGGTGCCCCTCGTGCTGGAAGTACCCGGCGATCGCCGGGTCCGTGATGTGCCGGGAGACGGCCGGGGTCTGGGCCTGCTTGATGTAGATCACGACATCGTTCTCCAGGGCGTCGCTGGAGCCCTCCAGGAGGATGTTGTACGAGGGCAGGCCGGCCGACCCGATGCCGATGCCCCGGCGGCCCACGACATCCTTCACGCGGTAGGAGTCGGGGCGGGCCAGCGAGGCGTCCGGCAGCGTCTCCAGGTACCCGTCGAAGGCGGCCAGCACCTTGTAGCGGGTGGCCGCGTCCAGCTCGATGGAGCCGCCGCCCGGCGCGAAGCGGCGCTCGAAGTCGCGGATCTCGGTCATCGAGTCCAGCAGCTCGAAGCGGGTCAGCGAGCGGGCGTCACGCAGCGCGTCCAGCAGCGGGCCCTGCGCGCTGTCCAGGGTGAACGGCGGCACCTCGTCGCTCTTGGCGCCCGTGGCGAGTGCGTGGATCCGCTCGCGGTAGGCGGCCGCGTAGATCGTCACCAGCTCGGTGATCTGCTCGTCGCTCAGTGCCTTCGCGTAGCCGATGAGCGCGACGGAGGCGGAGAAGCGCTTGAGGTCCCAGGTGAAGGGGCCGACGTAGGCCTCGTCGAAGTCGTTGACGTTGAAGACCAGGCGCCCGTTGGAGTCCATGTAGGTGCCGAAGTTCTCGGCGTGCAGGTCGCCGTGGATCCACACCCGTGAGGTGCGGTCGTCCAGGTACGGGCCGCCGCGCTTCTCGGCGTCGATGTCGTGGTAGAAGAGCGCGGCCGTCCCCCGGTAGAACGCGAAGGCCGAGGCGGCCATCTTCCGGAACTTCACCCGGAACGCGGCCGGGTCGGCGGCGAGGAGCCGGCCGAAGGCGGTGTCGAAGACGGCGAGGATCTCCTCGCCGCGCTGCTCGTCGTTGAGCTGGGGGACCGACATCGCGGGGTGCCTCCTGGTACAGGACGGGTGGTGCATGAACGTGCGTGTACGGGTACGACAGCGCTTCCGCCGTCTCCAACGGGCGACGCCACGCGGGAGTGCCCGGTTCCCGCATGAAGGTACGGGCACGCGGCCCGCGTGTGTCAGTGCCGGGGCATAGACTTCGACGCTGTCCCCCAGACTGTCCGCAGTCGCTCCGCAGCCGGTCGGAAGATCGTCGACGCCCGTTTTCCTTGGAGGCCGAAACCGTGTCGAAGCCGCCCTTCACGCACCTGCACGTCCACACCCAGTACTCGCTGCTGGACGGTGCCGCGCGGCTCAAGGACATGTTCGAGGCCTGCAACGAGATGGGCATGACGCACATCGCGATGTCCGACCACGGCAACCTCCACGGGGCGTACGACTTCTTCCACAGCGCGAAGAAAGCCGGGATCACCCCGATCATCGGGATCGAGGCGTATGTCGCCCCCGAGTCCCGGCGCAACAAGCGCAAGATCCTGTGGGGCCAGCCGCACCAGAAGCGGGACGACATCTCCGGCTCCGGCGGTTACACCCACAAGACGATGTGGGCGGTGGACCGGACCGGTCTGCACAACCTCTTCCGGCTCTCCTCCGACGCCTACGCCGAGGGCTGGCTGCAGAAGTGGCCCCGGATGGACAAGGAGACCATCGCCCAGTGGTCCGAGGGCATCGTCGCCTCCACCGGCTGTCCCTCCGGCGAGGTGCAGACCCGGCTCCGCCTCGGCCACTTCGACGAAGCCCTCAAGGCAGCCGCCGACTACCAGGACATCTTCGGCAAGGACCGGTACTTCCTGGAGCTGATGGACCACGGCATCGAGATCGAGCGCCGGGTCCGCGACGGCCTGCTGGAGATCGGCAAGAAGCTCGGCATCCCCCCGCTGGTCACCAACGACTCGCACTACACCTACGCGCACGAGGCGGGTGCCCACGACGCCCTGCTGTGCATCCAGACCGGCAAGAACCTCTCCGACCCGGACCGCTTCAAGTTCGACGGCACCGGCTACTACCTGAAGTCCACGGACGAGATGTACGCCATCGACTCCTCGGACGCCTGGCAGGAGGGCTGCGCCAACACCCTCCTCGTGGCCGAGATGGTCGACACCACCGGCATGTTCGAGGCGAAGAACCTCATGCCGAAGTTCGACATCCCCGACGGCTACACCGAGGTGACCTGGTTCAAGGAGGAGGTCCGCCGCGGCATGGAGCGCCGCTTCCCCGGCGGCATCCCCGAGGACCGCCAGAAGCAGGCCGACTACGAGATGGACGTCATCATCCAGATGGGGTTCCCGGGCTACTTCCTCGTGGTCGCCGACTTCATCATGTGGGCCAAGAACAACGGCATCGCGGTCGGCCCCGGCCGAGGCTCCGCGGCCGGCTCGATCGTCGCCTACGCGATGGGCATCACCGACCTCGACCCGATCCCGCACGGCCTGATCTTCGAGCGCTTCCTCAACCCCGAGCGCGTCTCCATGCCCGATGTCGACATCGACTTCGACGAGCGCCGGCGCGTCGAGGTGATCCGGTACGTGACCGAGAAGTACGGCGCCGACAAGGTCGCCATGATCGGCACCTACGGCAAGATCAAGGCCAAGAACGCGATCAAGGACTCCGCGCGCGTCCTGGGCTACCCGTACGCCATGGGCGACCGGCTCACCAAGGCGATGCCCGCCGACGTCCTCGGCAAGGGCATCGACCTGAACGGCATCACCGACCCGTCGCACCCGCGCTACAGCGAGGCGGGCGAGATCCGGGCGATGTACGAGAACGAGCCGGACGTGAAGAAGGTCATCGACACCGCCAAGGGCGTGGAGGGCCTGGTCCGGCAGATGGGCGTGCACGCCGCCGGCGTGATCATGTCCAGCGAGACCATCACCGAGCACGTCCCGGTCTGGGTCAGGCACACCGACGGCGTGACCATCACCCAGTGGGACTATCCGAGCTGCGAGTCGCTCGGCCTGCTGAAGATGGACTTCCTCGGCCTGCGCAACCTCACGATCATGGACGACGCGGTCAAGATGGTGAAGGCCAACAAGGGCCTCGACATCGACCTGCTGTCCCTGCCGCTCGACGACCCCACGACCTTCGAGCTCCTCCAGCGCGGCGACACCCTCGGCGTCTTCCAGTTCGACGGCGGCCCCATGCGCTCGCTGCTGCGGCTGATGAAGCCCGACAACTTCGAGGACATCTCCGCCGTCTCCGCGCTCTACCGTCCGGGCCCGATGGGCATGGACTCGCACACCAACTACGCGCTGCGCAAGAACAAGCTCCAGGAGATCACCCCGATCCACAAGGAGCTGGCGGAGCCCCTGGAAGAGGTCCTCGCCGTCACCTACGGCCTGATCGTGTACCAGGAGCAGGTGCAGAAGGCCGCCCAGATCATCGCGGGCTACTCGCTCGGCGAGGCCGACATCCTCCGCCGTGTCATGGGCAAGAAGAAGCCCGACGAACTGGCCAAGAACTTCACGATCTTCCAGGCGGGCGCCCAGAAGAACGGCTACAGCGACGAGGCCATCCAGGCCCTGTGGGACGTGCTGGTCCCCTTCGCCGGCTACGCGTTCAACAAGGCGCACTCCGCCGCGTACGGCCTGGTGTCCTACTGGACCGCCTATCTCAAGGCGAACTACCCCGCCGAGTACATGGCCGCGCTGCTGACCTCCGTCAAGGACGACAAGGACAAGTCGGCGGTCTACCTCAACGAGTGCCGCCGCATGGGCATCAAGGTGCTCCCGCCGAACGTCAACGAGTCCGAGTCCAACTTCGCCGCCCAGGGCGACGACGTGATCCTCTTCGGTCTCTCCGCGGTCCGCAACGTCGGCACCAACGTCGTCGAGTCGATCATCAAGTGCCGCAAGGCCAAGGGGAAGTACGCCTCCTTCCCCGACTACCTCGACAAGGTCGACGCCGTCGTCTGCAACAAGCGCACCACGGAATCGCTGATCAAGGCCGGCGCCTTCGACGAGATGGGCCACACCCGCAAGGGACTCACCGCCCAGTACGAGCCGATGATCGACAACGTCGTCGCGGTCAAGCGCAAGGAGGCCGAGGGGCAGTTCGACCTCTTCGGCGGCATGGGCGAGGAGACCGGCAGCGAACCCGGCTTCGGGCTCGACGTGGAGTTCACCACCGACGAGTGGGACAAGACCTATCTGCTCGCCCAGGAGCGGGAGATGCTCGGTCTCTACGTCTCCGACCACCCCCTCTTCGGCCTGGAACACGTCCTCGCCGACAAGGCCGACGCGGGCATCTCCCAGCTCACCGGCGGCGAGCACGCCGACGGCGCGGTCGTCACCATCGGCGGCATCATCTCGGGCCTCCAGCGCAAGATGACCAAGCAGGGCAACGCCTGGGCCATCGCGACCGTGGAGGACCTCGCCGGCTCCATCGAGTGCATGTTCTTCCCGGCGACCTACCAGCTCATCTCGACCCAACTCGTCGAGGACGCGGTGGTGTTCGTCAAGGGCCGCCTCGACAAGCGGGAGGACGTGCCGCGGCTCGTCGCCATGGAGCTGATGGTCCCCGACCTCTCCAACGCCGGCACCAACGCGCCCGTGATCCTCACCATCCCGGCCACCAGGGTCACCCCGCCCATGGTCAGCCGCCTCGGCGAGATCCTCAGCCACCACAAGGGCGACAGCGAGGTCCGCATCAAGCTCCAGGGCCCCCGCAAGACCACCGTGCTGCGCCTCGACCGGCACCGGGTCAAGCCGGACCCGGCGCTGTTCGGTGACCTGAAGGTGCTGCTCGGCCCGTCCTGCCTCGCGGGCTGAGCGGATGCAGCGAGAAGGGGCGCACCCGGCAGGGATGCGCCCCTTCTGCGTGCCTGGGCAGCAACTGCCCAGTGTGTGGAGCTGTTTAGTTGTGGCCGAAGCTCTTCTGCTTCTTACGAGCGGCATCCGACGGGCTGCCCGGCACGTGCGCCATCGAGGACTCGTGGTCCTCCGCCGGTCGCTGCGCGCGCTCCTGTCCGTGCTCGTTCTGCGGAGCGCGGTTCTGGGGGCCGGACTGCTTGCGGTTCTTGTTCTTGGCCATGGTGATCTGCCTCCTGAAGGGGATCTAGGGGCCAGGGCCGGCTTCAGATTCACATATGCCGACAACGCGCGCATGTCGGATAATTACCGTGTGTGACAGGGCAGGTGGGCGGACGGGAGCCGCAAACGCCACGCCGAAGATCGAGTTCGGGCCGTTAACCCCCGCGGGGTCGGGCAGACTCGAAGGAAGTCCGAAGCAAAACCTCCCGGGAAGAGGGTGAGTCGCGTGGACCGCTGCATCGTCCTGGTGGACGCCGGATATCTGCTGGGTGCCGCCGCCAGCCTTCTTGCCGGCGAGCCCTCCCGGTCCCGGATCACCGTCGACCACACGGCGCTCATCCAGGGACTGCGCGAGCGCGCGGAGGTGGAGACCGAGCGGCCGCTGCTGCGCATCTACTGGTTCGACGGCGCTCCCGACCGGGTACCCCAGCCGGAGCATCGCCGGCTGCGCGTCATGCCCCGCGTCACCGTCCGCCTCGGCGCCCTCACGCGCAGCGACGGGCGCTGGGCGCAGAAGGGCGTGGACGCCGCCATGCACGCCGAACTGACCGAGCTGGCCCGCAACCGCGCCTGCTCCGACGTCGTCCTGGTCACCGGCGACGGCGACCTGCTGCCCGGCATGATGGCCGCCAAGGAACACGGCGTCGCCGTCCACCTGTGGGCCGTACAGGCCGCCGACGGGGACTACAACCAGTCCGAGGACCTGGTCGCCGAGGCCGACGAGCGGCGCGTGCTGGACCGGGCCTGGATCACCCAGGCGGTCCGCGCCAAGGAGCTGACCGGCGTCTGCGCCCCGCAGCCCGTGCCCCGCCCCGAGATCGCCGCGATCCTCTCCGCCCCCCTGCCGGAGTC
>NZ_JAJSZC010000173.1:11003-17228 GCF_036815105.1 Streptomyces sp. IBSBF 3136 | reverse complement strand
CGGGGAGGCGATGTCCTGGGGCGGGTACTTCGGGGTGAGCATGGTGGTTGTCCCTTCGGGTCAGTGGTTGATGAGGGAGCCGACGACGGGGCCGAGGAAGCTGTGTGCGATGAGGTAGCCGCCGAGGAGGAGCACGGCCACGAGCCACCAGGAGGGGCGGGCGAGTTTGATGCCGAGGTAGCCGACGACGGCCACGGCCAGCCAGAGCGGAACGTCCATGACGGGGGTCTCCTTGTCAGGCCCGGCAGCGGTGGGTGCGGGCGGCGAGTTCGGCGCCGGCGCGGGTGGAGTAGTCGGCGTCGAAGCCGCAGCCGGGTGCGGTGCAGGCGGCGGTGTGCGTCTCGCGGCCACGGCCGTCGTAAGAGGTGCCGACCTGGACGGGGCCGATGCGGATCACGTTGCGGAAGCGGCGGTAGGCGGACATGAGCGAACCTCCCTTCGGTCAGGTGAGTTGGAGTTGTGTGGTGATCGCGCGGGTCATGTCCTCGGGCAGGCCGAGACGGGCCGAGAGAGCGTCGGCGGGCATCGGTGACCCGGTGGACGCCTGATGGGCTTCAGTGATCTTGCGGGCGTGATCGAGCAGGGCCGCCGGGACGACCGGGGCAGGAACCGCGGGCTTGACCGGTGCTGGTTCCGGCGGGGGAGCCAGTTCCGGAGCCGAGGCGGGCGCGGGTTCGTCGGCCCGCTCGACTGCGAGGTCCAGGACAGCCGGTTCTTCGACTTCCGCTGGGGCCGGAGCCGGGGTGGGCGAGTGCACCAGGAGGGTGCCGCCGAGGAAGGCCAGGGCGGGCCAGCCCGCTACGAGGATGCGCAGCCAGGCAGGCACCTGGCCCAGGTCGAGGAGTCCGGCGGTGGCGATGTTGGCGCCCAGTGAGGCGCCGAGGGCGATGACGAACCAGGTCCAGGCCGAGCGGTCACGCCGGGCGATGCGCAGTCGGCGCCAGGCCGCGACCAACAGCAGGTCGACGGAGACCGGGTAGGCCCACGCCTTCCACCCGGACTGGGCCGCCGCAAGGGCCAGGTCGTGCAGGTGGGCGAAGGACAGGGCACCGGCGATCACGGCTTGGATCAGTACGGCGTCCGGGCGGGCGAGGGATCGAGGCATCTCTAGCGCCTCCCTTCGAGGTCAGTCGGGGGCGTGGCCGGTGCCAAGGCAGGTCAGGCACAGGGCCTGCTGTCGGTCGTCGCTCACGCGCTTGCGGCGCCCGCCGACCTGGAAGGACTCCGAGGTCTGCCCGCCCTGGCAGTCGGGGCACGGCTTGGGGGCGGTGGTCTTGCGTCGTGGGGCCATGGCGTTCCTCCAGCAGGCATGGCGGGGGTAGGGACCTGGCGCGAGACGGTCGCGCCGACCGTGGAACGGAGGGTGTTACTCGGTGACCGGTCGCGGCTTGACCAGCGACGGCCCCTCCGCCGACGCCTCAGCGGGCGCGCAGGGGCGGAAGGGTTCGAGGAACGGCAGGTCCGGGACCAGGTGGGCGAAGGTGCGGCAAACCGCGATGACTTCGTCCCGGGAGACGGCCGGGGTGCGGATCTTCGACCAGCCGCCCGAGGTGTCCGCCGCGACGGCGGTACCAGGGCGTTCCATCGGGATCAGGCTCGCGGCCGGGACCGCGTCCGGGGCGACGTCGGCCAGGCCCATTTCGGCGGTCTGCTTGTCGTTGACGCGGTGGACGACCCGGCCGGTGAGCTGGGCGCGGAGCATGGTGGCGCCCTTGCCCAACTCGGAGCCGAAGCGCTGCCCGCAGATCTCCAGGTAGATGCCGGCCGCGCGGGCCATTTGCGCGAGCCGGATCAACGCGGTCACGATCCGTTCCCGGCGTTCCTCGTCCTTCCTGGAAGAGATCAGGAAGAGTTCCGCGATCTCGTCCACCAGGACGACCACGGGCACCGGTCGCAGGTGGTCCGGCAGTTCCCAGATGTCGGAGACGCCGTGCTGGCTCAGCAGGTCGAAGCGGTCTTCCATCTCCGCGACCAGCACCCCGAACAGCGAGGCGGCATCGTCCGGAGTGGTGACCAGGGCCGACAGGCGCGGCGCATACCGCGCCTGCTCGACTCCTCGTTTGCAGTCCACCCCGACGAGGGCGACCGGGAGTTGAGCGAGGCCCTTGATCAGGTTGCGCTGGTACATGGACTTGCCGGACTGGTTCGCGCCCAAGGTCAGCGCCATCGGAGCCTTGCGGTAGTCCCGCTCGAACGCGGTCCCGTCCTCCCGCAGTGCCACCGGCACGATCATGTCGCGCGGCTCAGCCTGGCGGGGCATCCGCACCCGGCGCAGCACGTCGTAGCCGGTCATCCGCAGCTCCACGAAGCCCGGCTTCGTCTCCACCACGGTCACCGAGTACACGCCCCAAGCGTGCCGCAGCCGTTCGGAGGCGGCGGCCACGTCGGCGGGCTCCAGGCCGGCCGGAAGCCGCAGCGTCACCCGCAGGCCCGTCGAGGTGCCTCGCACCTGGCGGATCTTCGGCGGAACCGGCTGCACCTCCCGGCGGGCGACATTGCGGGTCACGAACGCCCGCAGCCCCGACGGCCGCACCGTCAGCCCGCACACGTCCATCGTGGCCCGGTAGGAGAACCCGAACCGAGCCAGCGTCACCGGCAGCCCGACCAGCGCCCAGTACGCCCGAGGCGCCCGGCCCTTGGCGTACCCGACACCACCGGCGGCGGATAACCCGGCTGTGGCCTCCAGCCACATCGTCAGGTCGCCCATGATCAGGCCGCCGGGGTGAGCGCGACCGCGCTGAACGAGATGCCCTGCCGACGCTCGCCCTTGATCACGTTGTCCCAGTCCCGGGCCTTCAGCCCGATGACCTTGACCGGCATTCCCGGCACCAGGCCCTCGGGGAACCCGTTCTCCGGGATGACGACCTTCAGGAGGTTGCCCTCCCCCTCGTCCGAGACCAGCAGACCCACGACGGACAGGGGCCTCCCCTCCAGGTTCACGGCCCGCTCACCGGTCGCGTAGTTCTTCACCTTCGGCTCGGGCGCGGTCGCCACGAACACCACAGCAGTCGATGTGTCGATCTTGAACGACGGCATGCGTCACCCCTTGTTCGGAGGCCCGCCCTCACGGCGGGCCAACTGGCTTAAGCCACTTGCTGGCTTAAGCCAGTTGAGCACAGGGCGCCCTTCGGGTCAAGCAGGTGGCTTGAGCCAGTCGCTAGACTGGTCGCATGACTCCGTCCGCCTCGTCGACGCCGCAGCCTCCGAGCAGGCGCATTGCCGAAGATCTCCGCCGTCAGATCGAAGTCGGGGAGCTCCGAAGCGGCGACAAGCTGCGGTCTGAGCGGGCACTAGCGGAGGAGTACGGCACTGCGCGGAACACCGCCCGCGAAGCCATCCGCCTGCTCGCCGAGCAGGGACTTGTCACGGCGAAGCACGGGAAAGGTGTCTTCGTCCGGGAGCCTCAAAAGCTGTTCCGCTTCGGAAGCGACCGTTACTCGGTTAAGAACCGCGAAACTGGACTGACCCCCTTCCGGCTGGAGTGCAAGCGGCAAGGCAAGGTCGCAAAGATCGATGTGCCGTCCATCGCCAGAGAGCGGCCGCCGGCGGATGTCGCGGAGCGCCTGCAAGTGCCTCAGGACGAAGAGAGCGTCGTACATCGCGAGAATCACTACTTCGCGGACGACGAGCCCGTGCAGATCGTGTCCACGTACCTCCGTTGGGACGAGGCGCAGGGGACACTGCTCATGCAGGTCAAGACGGGGAAGGACGGCATCTATGGCCGTCTTGAAGATCTCGGGCATCTCATGACCCAAGTACGGGACGAGATCAGCGCGAGGATGCCGACTCCTGCCGAGGCCGCGACGCTGGATCTCCTGCCGGGAGTGCCGGTGCTTGAGGTCCTACACACCAGCCTCGATCAAGACGGGGTGCCCTTCGAGGTGTCCCGCTACGTGCACCGAGCCGACCGGACTGGCTTGCTTTACGAGCTGCCCGTCGAGAGGTAGGAACCCTGTGGAGCCTGTGACCGTACGCCCTTTTCAAGGCGCTGACCTGGTCGGTGCAGCCAAAGCGCTGGTCGAGGTGCACGAGACGGATGGCTATCCAGTGGAAGGCGTGGAAGACCCTCAGGCATGGATCAAATCAGATGACGTGTTGGCGGCCTGGGTGGCCGAAGCACGCGGTGCCATCGTCGGACATGTCGCGATCATGCGTCCTAGGGGCGAAGACGCCGTTTCCCTGTGGGTCGAGCAGAGCGGAGACGATGAGGCCCACGTCGCGCTTCTAGCCAGGCTGTTTGTGACCCAAGCAGCCCGCGGGAACAGTACCGGTCAGCTGCTGATGCAAGCCGCAATGAGCCATGCCCGAGACAATGATCTTCGCCTGGTTCTGGATGTCATGGTGAAGGACACTGCCGCGATCCGACTCTACGAACAGCTCGGCTGGCGCAAGATCGGCGAAGCCACTCATCACTTCGGGGCCGGACGGAGCATCCCGGCCGTTTGCTACGTCGCGCCCGAAGCCTGAGCTGTTACAGGTTTCTCTACCTCATCAAGTACCCGCGCAAGCGCGGGCTGGCCCCTTGGGCCCGACCCCTCTGCGCCTTCGGCGCCGGGGCCGGCCCCTGGGGCCGCAGCGAGGCTACGGCCCTGAGTCGAGACCTGGTGGGCAAGGCCCCAGTCAGAACAGAGCCTCCGGCGGGGGATCGGCCGGCACCGGGATGGAGGGGGCACCGTCGCCGCCCGCGGGTTCGTCGTGGCGGATGCTGGTGGCTCCCATCCCGCACACCATCGACCCAGGCAGAGCCGAGCAGACGCGGCCCCTGGCGTCCAGGTCGTTCGTACAGTGGCGCGCTCCACCTGGACGCCAGGAACCACGCCCGCTCCACGGTGTGTGGGTCGACGGCGTACGGGATGGGAGCCGGGGCGAGTGGTGGGATCGGCGTTGTGGCAGCAGTTTCCAGCAGTCACACCCAAGGGTGACTGCCGCCTTGCGAGTTACGGCATGATGCGCTTGTGGAAGTTGCGCGACTAGTGCTCGATTACCTCAAGGTCCTCATCTGGCCGACCACGACCATCGCGATTGTCTACGGCTTCCGGAGCCAGCTCAGCGACCTGATCCGCCGAGTGAAGGCCTTGAGCGCACCTGGCATCGACGCAGAGTTCTCCGGCGAGATCCTTGAGGCGAGCACAGACGCAGAGGTGGCGGTCCTCACCAACACGCCTCCTGCGGAGGCGGCGACCGCTCAGCAAGATTCCCTTCAAGAGCCGACCGCAGCCGCCGTCGTTCGCATCCGTTCAGAGAGGGTCCGTACTGGGAGGCTAGAGCAGGAGGATCTGCTCCTGTCCTACGCCCAGATGCAGCCAGAGGCGGCAGCTATCGCGGCATGGTGGCACGTCGAAGCCGAGTTGCGGCGCCTGGAGGAACTGGAGCTTGGGCGATCCGAACGCCACCCCTTGCCTATCAGTCGGCTGATTGATCGCCTGGACTTGCCGCTGAACATCAAGGTCTCGATCTTGGAACTCAGCAGAGTGCGTAACCGGGCTGCACATCAGGTGGCCCTCAACCTCAGCCCAGAGGCTGCGCGCGCCTACGTGAGTAGCTGTCATGAGATGAGGGAGTGGCTGCAGGCACGCAACCCCCAACAGCCGTTGTTCTAGGCGCGTTGCAGTGTGAGAGACCTCACACAACGGCATGCCCGTGAAGCATCCACGACGACAACTCCGCTACGCTTCCGCCGAGTTGAGACCCAGAGAACCCACGCCAAAAAGCCGTGTCGCGCATCCCCTACCAAGAGCGGCGCTTCAACGGCTAGGCGTGGCCGACAGATTGAGGTCCCCTTGGACGAGAAACCCACAGATCAGGCAGCCGTACCGTCCTATGCATTGCACTGCCATGCATTGAACGAGTTGGGAGACTACCGGGAACATTCCCTCGCGAGCAAGTACGAGTCGCGCGCCAGTAGGTCTCGCACCGAGTCAGCGACTCAGATCCTGCAGTTGATCACTGCCGTCCTGGGCTTGCTCGTGACTCTCCTGCCCTTGATCGGCAGACTCATGTAGACGTGCCCCTCGCGTGCCCGGTGAGCCGAGCACTGACGGGGAACAGCGGGGAAGGTGGGGCATCACTCCACTAAGCCGCAGGTCAGCGAGTTGCCAGCTCAACAGCCATCCGCGTACGCGATCTTCCAAACTAGCTACGCGGGTTCGATTCCCGTCGCCCGCTCTGTACGGCCCAGGGGGCGGGCGGCGCGCGTGGGGGGGGCGGGGGCCCCGCCCTTTTTAA
>NZ_JAJSZC010000173.1:0-10993 GCF_036815105.1 Streptomyces sp. IBSBF 3136 | reverse complement strand
TTTTTATGCCGGCCCCCCGATGGGTCCGGCCCGGGGGCCGGGGGGGCGGGGGGGGGGGGCCCCCCCCCCGGCTGTTTTCCGGGCGGCTCGCAGCGCCGGATTACTCCGTTCGAGTGACAGACGGGGGCGCGGGACGGGCGCGGCCGCGGGAACGCGGACGTGGGGTGCGGCCCTGGGGCGGCCCTGGGGCGGCCCTGGGTGGCGCGACTGACTGTACGAGCGGCCGCTCGTGAAGGAAGGGGTGTGCGGTGCCCGCACGAGCCGGCCGGCGCCGTCGGGGGCCGCCGGCGCCCGGGCCGGGTCAGAAGTTGATCGAGTTGATCGTCTCGGCTATCGAGTTCAGGAACCGGTTGATGGACGGTGCCATGCCGGTGGAGGCGAGGAAGAAGCCGAAGAGGACGGCGACGATGGCCGGCCCCGCCTTGATGTTCCCCCCTCGGATCAGTACTACAAGGATGATCGCCAACAGCAGCACCACGGACAGTGAAATGGCCACAACTGATCACACCCTCGGTCGGTCCCTCTCCCGGCCCGGAGGCGCGCGCCCGCACCTCCGCCAGAACCATCGTGCCACCAACCCGGCCTCCCTATGCGGCTCGTGACACAACGTTGGACATCGGTCAGGCACGCCGGCAGCGCCGCACGGTAATTCACCCGGGTACCCGCACGGGACCCACCGAGGAATTGCGCAGGTTCGTTTCCGTGTCCACACATCTCACGCGTAGGTAATTCGAATTGATGGCACCGAGGCGTCGTATGACCCAATTAGTCAGGATGAATCGGGACATCGCAGGTGAATGGCGGGCTCAGTTGTGCCGACCATCACGTGGACGGGGCAGGCAAGTTATGTGAATCGGGGGGTACCCGAGCGGGATAACCAGGAATGACAGCCGGGGTTTTACGAAATCCCACGGACGACGCTAGGGTGCCTGAGATGTTTGACGCCGCCTCGCCCCCCGGCCAGAACCGCAGGCCACTCCCCCCGGCACAGCCGCCGGCGGACGGAGTGCCCAGTCCGCGCACCCCCATGAGCACCCAGGCGCGGCAGTCGCCGGCGAAGAAGGCGGACAGACCGGGCAAACAGCGCGACTCGTTCTTCGACAACGCGAAGTTCCTCGCGATCGTGCTCGTCGCGATGGGGCACTCCTGGGAGCCGCTGAAGGGCGACAGCCGGATCCTGGAGGCCCTGTACACGGTGGTGTACTGCTTCCACATGCCGGCGTTCATCATCATCTCCGGCTTCTTCTCCCGCAGTTTCGACATGCGCCCGGACCGGCTGAAGCGGCTGATCACGGGTGTCGCGGTGCCGTACGTCATCTTCGAGACCGCCTACCCGCTCTTCAAGAACGCGGTGGACCCCGGCTCCCACGAGGAGATCAGCCTCCTCGACCCCTGGTACCTGACCTGGTTCCTGGTCGCCCTGTTCATCTGGCGGCTCACCACGCCGATCTGGAAGCTGGTGCGCTGGCCGCTGCCGCTGGCCGTCGGTCTCGCCATGCTGGCCACCGTCACCCCGAACATCGGTGACGACCTCGACCTCCAGCGCGTGCTCCAGTTCCTGCCGTACTTCGTGCTCGGCCTGAGCATGAAGCCCGAGCACTTCCACCTGGTGCGCCGCCGCTCGGTCCGGATCGCCTCGGTGCCGGTGTTCGCCGCCGCGCTGGTGGTCGGCTGGTGGGCGGTGCCCCGCATGAACACCTCGTGGTTCTACCACCGTGACGCCGCCCAGGAGCTGGCCGCCCCGTGGTGGTCGGGACCGGTGATGACGCTCGCGCTGATGGGCTGTTCGCTGCTGCTGACGGCCTGCTTCTTCGCCTGGGTGCCGCGCCGCAAGATGTGGTTCACGGCCCTCGGCGCCGGCACCCTGTACGGCTACCTGCTGCACGGCTTCCTGGTGAAGTTCGCGGACTACCGGGGCTGGTTCGACCACACCTGGCTGCACCACCCGCTCGGCGAGATCGCCGTGACCGCCGTGGCGGCCACCGTCGTCACGCTGCTGTGCACCCGGCCGGTGCAGCGGGTCTTCCGCTTCGCGATGGAACCGAAGATGGAGTGGGCGTTCCGGCAGGACGCGACCGAACTCGCCCGCGACCGCCAGGCGAAGGAACGCGAGCGGGAGAAGGTCAGCGCCTAGCCCCGCCCGCCCCGCTCACAGACCGAGGAGTGCGCGCATCCGCGTGTACTTCTCGGTCAGTCGTTTCCGGGTCGGTCCGTCGAGGACGGCGAGCCGGGCCGGGTCGGCGTTGTGCGCCAGGTCGGCCTCCTTCACCAGCAGCGCGCCCGGGGTGTCCAGGATCCGGCGCGCGTACGCCTCCGGCTCCTCCCCCCGCCGCTTGGTGACGGCGCGCACGATCGCCTTGGTGCGCTCGGTGAGGGCGGCGCCCGCCAGCCACTCGGCCGACAGCGCGTCGTCCTCGACCGCGTCGTGCAGCCAGGCCGCGGCGATCTGTTCGGGGTCACCGCCCCGGGCGCGCACGCCCTCGGCGACGGCCGCGAGGTGCTCGGCGTACGGCCGCCCCGCCTTGTCGGTCTGCCCCTCGTGTGCGGTGCGCGCCAGGTTCTCGACCTCGGCCGGGCTGAGATGTGTCTCGGTCACCGCTCCAGTGTCTCCCGGCGCAGCGCCGCCCTGGCCGGAACGGTCACCTCGGTCGGGCCGAGGACGACGATGCCGCCGGCGAAGGCCGTGGAGGCGCGGGTGGAGCCGACCAGCCGCAGGACGCCGAGCGCGGCGCGCCGGACGAGGACGGTCATGACCAGCGTGTTTCCGGCGGCGACGGCCGCGAACCCGCCGAGCGCGGCGGCCGTCACGGCGTCGGCCCGGGCGTTGAGCTCCCGGTCGAGGGAGCAGGCGGCGGTCCAGCCGCCGCGGCCCGGCACGGTGCCGAGCGGGGCGAGGCCCGACGGCGTGACCGCCCCTGGTCCACAGTTCGGTGTCGAACGGGGGTTACGTGGGTGGCGAGGTCGCCGCGGCCCGTCGTCAGCCGGGACGGGCGGGGCCGCGGCGTACGTGCCACGACGACCGGCGCGGCCTTCGTTCCGTCGGGCGGCCGCCGGCGCAGCCGGCCGCCGATCCGCACCCCGGCGTGGCGGGCGGGTCCCTCGTCCAGGCGACCTCGCCGGGCTCCAGGGACAGATCAAGCCCTGCGCGTGTCAACAACGCTCGTGATCAATACGCCTAGGCGGCGGTCCTCCGTTGGGCCAGGTGGCTGGTGAGGGTCGTCATGCGGGCGGCGATGCGGTCGGCCGGAGCGCGGTCCAGATGGTCGACGAGGGTGCCGTCGGCGAGGAACAGGACACGGTCGGCCCAGGCGGCGGCGGTCGGGTCGTGGGTGACCATGACGACCGTGGCGCGCTGGGTGTCGACGGCACCGCGCAGCAGGGCGAGGATCTCGGCCGCGGTGGTGGTGTCCAGGGCGCCGGTGGGTTCGTCCGCGAAGACGACGTCGGGGCGGGCGACCAGGGCCCGGGCGACGGCCACGCGCTGCTGCTGGCCGCCGGAGAGCTGGGCGGGGCGGCGGCGGGCCTGGTCGGCGAGGCCGACCTGGGCGAGGACCTCGGCGCAGCGGCGGCGGTCGGGGCGGTGGCCGGCCAGCCGCGTCGGCAGGACGACGTTCTGCTCGACGGTGAGGGAGGGCAGCAGGTTGAACGCCTGGAAGACGAAGCCGAGGCGGGTGCGGCGCAGCGCGGTCAGCTTGTTCTCGCTGAGGCCGGTGATGTCCGTGCCGCCGAGCACCACCCGGCCCGCGGTGGGGCGGTCCAGGCCCGCCGCGCACTGCAGGAAGGTGGACTTGCCGGAGCCGGAGGGCCCCATCACGGCGGTGAAGGTGCCGGAGGGGAGAGCGAGGTCGATGCCGCGCAGGGCGTGCACGGCGGTGGTCGAGCGTCCGTAGCGGCGCGTGACGCCGTGCAGTTCTACGGCCCAGTCGCTTGGCATGGGTGTCCTTCCGGTCCGCGGGCGTTCGCTGGTGCCTCGAACGTACGGAGCTTCAGGGGGGCGGGACCATGCGGGCGGCCGGCGGATCCGGGCGGGGGAAAACCCCACCACGGCGGGTTCAGCGGCCCGGTGCGGAGGACTGGCGGCAGATGAGGAGGAGGGCGCGGTCGTCGTTGACGTCCTTGGCGACCGCCTCGATGAGGTGCCAGGCTGCGCCGTGGAAGCCGCCGGCGACGTAGCGGTCGGCCTCTCCGGTGAGGCGGTCGATGCCCTCGACGATGTCGCGGTCGGAGGTCTCCACCAGGCCGTCGGTGAACAGCATCAGCACGTCCCCGGGCCGCAGCGAGCCCTTGACGGAGTCGAACTGGGCGCCGTCGTAGACACCGAGCAGCGGGCCCTCGGCGGCCTTCTCCTCCCAGCGGCCGCTGCCCGCGCTGAGCTGGAGCCCCGGCGGATGGCCCGCCGAGTACAACTCGTAGTCGCCCGAGTCCAGGTCGAGGACCAGGTGGATGGAGGTGGCGAAGCCCTCGTCCCACTCCTGGCGGAGCAGGTAGCCGTTGGCGGCGGGGAGGAAGGCGTGCGGGGGGAGCGAGCCGAGCAGGCCGCCGAACGCGCCCGACAGCAGCAGGGCGCGCGACCCGGCGTCCATGCCCTTGCCGGACACGTCGGTGAGCACGACCTCCAGGGTGCGGCCGCCGTTGGTGCGGGCGGCGACGACGAAGTCACCGGAGAAGGACTGGCCGCCCGCCGGGCGCAGGGCCATCTCGTGGTGCCAGCCCTGGGGCAGTTTGGGCAGTTTGCTCTGGACCCGGATCCGCTCGCGCAGGTCGAAGAGCATGGTGCCGCCGCGCCGCCAGGGCACGCCGACCCGGCTGCGGAACTGCGCGGTGAGCAGCCCGAAGAAGCCGCACGCGGCGACCACGAGGACCACGCCGGGGGTGACCCGCGACGGCCCCTCGGTGTAAGGGCCGAGCCGGACCGACTCCACGATCAGCGCGGTGGCCGCCGCCGCGTACAGGCCCAGCAGGCTCGCCGGGCGCAGCAGCAGGCCGCCGGCGACGATGGGCAGCACCAGGGTGGCCGGGGAGCACCACACGGCGTTGCCGAGGGTCATGGCCGTGAGGACGGGGATGGTGAGGAACAGGCCGGCCAGCGCGATCCAGTCCGAGCCGTTGCCTCGGAAGTAGTCCACCGCGCTTCTGCGCAGGCCGACGCGGACCCGGTGCCACTGCATCTTCCACCGGGCCGTGAACGTCTCGGCCTTCGCGCGCCGCACTCGTCCTGCTGCCATTAGTTCGGGACCCTATCCATCGGACCAGCCGCTTGGCACGGGAGGTCCCACTTGTCCCCCGTCCGAGGCTCAACTTCGCGGTTCAACCACCCAGTGAACGGCACCGGGCGCCATCTCGCGCCCGACCGGGAGAAATTCGCTCGCTCGTCCCGCATTGCCCTGATAGGCATGGCGTATGGCGACTGACCGCGCGACCGGGACGAAGGTGCTGCGCCCGGAGGAGTTCGATCCGTGGTGGGACACGCTGCTGCGCGCCTTCGGGGGCGGTTCGGCCTCGCCCGAGGAACGCGAACTGGACAGGTCGCTCACCGAGTTCGACCGTTCGCTGGCGGTGTGGGACGGGGGCGCGATCGTCGGGACGGGCGGGGCGTTCAGTTTCCGGATGACCGTGCCCGGCGGCGCCCTGGTGCCGACCGCGGGCGTCACCATGGTGAGCGTGGCCGCCACGCACCGGCGGCGGGGGGTGCTGACCTCGATGATGCGGCGCCAGCTCGACGACGTGCGCGCGCTGGGCGAGCCGCTCGCGGCGCTGACGGCGTCCGAGCCGGCGATCTACGGCCGCTTCGGCTACGGCGCCGCCGCCTTCCAGCTGCAGGCCGAGATCGACACGGGCCGGGTGACGCTGGCGCTGCCGGCCGGTGCCGGGGAGGTGCGCCTGAGGTACGCGGACCCCGCCGACGTGCTCGCCGAGTGCGAGGCGGTGTACGCGGAGCTGGTGCCGCGCCGGCCCGGGATGCTGGCCCGGCAGCCCGGCTGGGAGCGGGCGGGGCTGCTGGATCCGGAGAGCGAGCGGGCGGGCGCCTCGGCGCTGCAGTGCGTGGTGGCCGAGCGGGACGGCGAGGTCACCGGGTACGCCCGCTTCCGCACCAAGCTGGGCTGGGGCCCGAGCGGGCACGACGGCACGGTGACGCTGGAGAACCTGGCGGCCCTGGACCCGGCGACCGAGGCGGCGCTGTGGCGCTTCCTGTTCGACATCGACCTGATGACGACCCTGACCATGCGGGGGCGGCCGCTCGACGACTCCTGGCAGCACCTGGTCTCCGACATCCGGCGCTGCCTTCCGCGCACGCGGGACTCGTGCCATCTCCGCCTCGTCGACGTGGGCGCGGCGCTCGCCGCGCGGACGTACCAGACGCCGGTGGACGTCGTCCTGGACGTCGAGGACGCCTTCTGCCCCTGGAACACGGGCCGTTGGCGGCTGACCGGGGACCCGAAGGGCGCGTCCTGCGAGCGGACCTCGGACGCGGCCGACCTCGCCCTGTCGGTACGGGAGTTGGGGGCGGCCTACCTGGGCGGCGTGAGCCTGCCGGCGCTCGCGGGGGCGGGCCGGGTGCGGGAGCTGCGGCGGGGTGCGCTGGCCGAGGCGGCGGTGGCGTTCGGCTCGCCGGTGGCGCCGTGGCTGCCGCACGGCTTCTAGGCTCTTTTGTCCGGACGGGGTCGGGTCACGGATCGGCGAGCCTGGCCTGATCCGGACGCGGCCCAGGGCTTCTGGCAGTCCGGGCACCAGAAGAGGTTGCGGGCGGCGAGCCCGGCGGTACGGATCGCGGTGCCGCAGACGTGGCAGGGCAGGGTGGCCCGGCGGTAGACGTACACCTCGCCGCCGTGGTCGTCCACGCGGGGCGGCCGGCCCATGGCCTCGGGTGTGTGCTCGGGGCGGACGGTGTCGATGCGGTTGTGGCGGACGCCCTCGCGCATCAGCTCCACGAGGTCGGTCCAGATTGCGCCCCACTGGGCGGGGGTGATGTCCCGGCCGGCCCGGTAGGGGTCGATGCCGTGCCGGAACAGCACCTCGGCGCGGTAGACGTTGCCGACGCCGGCGACGATCTTCTGGTCCATCAGCAGGGCGGCGATGGTCGTACGGCTGCGGGAGATCCTCCGGTACACCGCGTCCGGGTCGGCGTCGGCGCGCAGCGGGTCGGGCCCGAGGCGATCGTGCACGGCCCGCTTCTCGGTGTCCGTGATCAGCGCGCAGGTGGTGGGACCGCGCAGATCGACGTACGAGGTGGCGTCGGCCAGCCGGAGCCGGACGGTGTCGGTGGGCGGCGGCGCGGGGGCGGAGCCGAAGGCCACCTTGCCGAAGAGGCCGAGGTGGATGTGGACCCAGTCGGCGTCCCGGAACCCGAGGAAGAGGTGCTTGCCGTGCGCCTCGGTGCCGGTGAGCACGGCGCCGTCGAGCAGCGCGGCGGCGTCGGAGAACTTGCCCTGGGGGCTGGTCACCCTGAGGGCCCTGCCGGAGAAGCGGGCGGCGTAGTCGTGCGCCAGCCGGTGGATCGTGTGCCCCTCTGGCAAGGTCCCTCTGTCCTTCCGGCCCCCCGGGGGCCCTCAGTCCTGCTGCGGGTGGTGGGCCGGGACCGGCGGGAGGTTCCCCGTCGTCTCGTAGTCGGCCAGCATGTCGATGCGGCGGATGTGACGCTCGTCACCGGAGAACGGGGTGTCGAGGAAGACCTCGACGAACTTGGTCGCCTCCTCGGTGCTGTGCATCCGCGCACCCACGGCCACCACGTTGGCGTTGTTGTGCTGCCGCCCCAGCGCGGCCGTCTCCTCGCTCCAGGCCAGGGCCGCCCGCACCCCCTTCACCTTGTTCGCGGCGATCTGCTCCCCGTTGCCGGAGCCGCCGATCACGATGCCGAGGGCGTCCGGGTCCGCGGCCGCCTTCTCCGCTGCACGCAGGCAGAAGGGCGGGTAGTCGTCCTGGGCGTCGTAGATGTGGGGCCCGCAGTCGACGGGCTCGTGCCCCGCCGCCTTGAGCCATTCGACGAGGTGGTTCTTGAGTTCGTAGCCCGCATGGTCGGAGCCGAGATACACGCGCATGGGACGAGTGTGACACGGCCCTTTCCGGGCAGCAGCTTCGGGTGTCGGCGCCGCAAAATGTGAGCCAGGCCATTGAAGCTCAAGGAAACCTCAAGTAACAATCTGGATTCGGAGGTTCCCTAACCCATTCGCCTCCGATTCACTGGACCGCCTCGTACACCGCTCGTGCGAGGTCCTGTTCGCAGCCACACAACGGCACCCCCCCTCGAACGGGAATCGCTCCACCGGCGCAAAGGAATTCCGTCCATGACCCCTGGTTCCGGACTTCAAGCAGGTCTCAAGAACCGTCACCTGACGATGATCGCCATCGGCGGCGTGATCGGTGCCGGACTCTTCGTCGGCTCCAGCTCAGGTATCGCCACCGCCGGCCCCGGCATCCTCCTGTCGTACGCCCTCGTCGGCACGCTCGTCGTCCTCGTGATGCGGATGCTCGGTGAGATGTCCGCCGCCAATCCCACCTCGGGCTCGTTCTCGGCCCACGCCGACCGTGCGCTCGGGCGCTGGGCCGGCTTCTCCATCGGCTGGCTCTACTGGTTCTTCTGGGTCGTCGTGCTGGCCGTGGAGGCCACCGCCGGCGCCAAGATCCTCGAAGGCTGGGTGCCGGCCGTACCGCAGTGGGGCTGGGCGCTCATCGTGATGATCGTCCTCACCGCGACCAACCTGGTCTCGGTCGGCTCCTACGGCGAGTTCGAGTTCTGGTTCGCCGGCATCAAGGTCGTGGCGATCGGCGCGTTCGTGATCGTCGGTCTGCTCGCGGTGTTCGGCGTGCTGCCGGGCGTGCACGCCGACAAGGCGAGCTTCTCCAACCTGACCGGACACGGAGGCTTCCTGCCGCACGGTCCGGGCGCGATCCTCACCGGTGTGCTGCTGGTCGTCTTCTCCTTCATGGGCAGCGAGATCGCCACCCTGGCGGCGGGCGAGTCGGAGGACCCGCAGCGCGCGGTCACCAAGTCCACCAACAGCATCATCTGGCGAATCGGCGTCTTCTACCTGGGCTCGATCCTCGTCGTGGTCTCGCTGCTGCCGTGGAACGACCCGTCCATCGCGAAGGACGGCTCCTACGTCGCCGCGCTGAACTCCCTCGGCATCCCGCACGCCGGCGAGGTCATGAACGTCATCGTGCTCACCTCGGTGCTGTCCTGCCTCAACTCGGGCCTGTACACGGCCTCCCGGATGGCCTTCTCGCTCGGCCAGCGCGGTGACGCCCCGAAGGCGTTCGCCCGGACCACCTCCCGCGGTGTCCCGATGGCCGCGATCCTGTCCTCGGTCGTCTTCGGCTTCGTGGCGGTCTTCTTCAACTACGAGTACCCGGACACCGTCTTCCTCTTCCTGCTCAACTCCAGCGGTGCGGTCGCCCTGTTCGTGTGGCTGGCCATCTGCTTCTCGCAGCTCCGGATGCGCAAGATCATCCAGCGTGAGGCGCCGGAGAAGCTCGTCGTGAAGATGTGGCTGTACCCGTACCTGACCTGGGCGACGGCCGCGATGATCGTGTTCGTCCTCGTCTACATGCTGTTCGACACCGAGCACGACGGCCGGGAGACGGTGCTGCTGTCGCTGCTGGTCGCGGCGATCGTGCTGGCGATCGCCTTCATCAAGCAGAAGGTGGAGGCGGGCCGCCGGACGGCGGTGTCCGTGACCGACGAGCCCGAGAAGGTCACCACGGGCTGACCCGGGCCGCTCCGCGGCCTGCGGACCGCGGGCTGCGGACTCCGGACTGCGGACTCCGGACTGCGGACTCCGGACTGCGGACTGCGGACTGCGGACCACTGACTCACAGCACGGTGAAGGTCTCCTTCACCGTGCTGTACGTCTGTACGGCCTCGGTCTCGATCTCCGGCTGGTACCAGGTGTTGACCTGGTACGACTTCCCGTCCGCGTCGAAGCCGAGCAGACGGGCGTGCCAGGGGGTGCCCCTGAGAGTGAAGGTGTACTCCCAGACGACCGCCGGGTGCCCCTGGAAGCTGGTCCGCGCCAGCCGGACCCTGACGTAGTCCCGGCCCTGCCGGGCGTCCCGCTCCGACTGCTGCCAGGTCTCCCAGAGGTCGCCCCGGGCCAGCGACGACTTGGCGACGAGTTCCTGCCGCCCGTCGGGCGAGGTGTAGTGCACCTCGGCGCCCGTCTTCACGTCCCGCCGCCACCCTCGCGGCGGCGCCCACGCGAACCCGCCCGCCTCCACACGCCCGCCGGGCGGCGGCCCGGACGGCTTGGCCGTGCCGTCGACGGTCGGGGAGCCGCCGGTGGGCCCCGAGGACCCCGTGGCTCCCGTGGACGGGGAAGCGGTGGACGTTTCCGGGTCGGCCGGGGAAGCGGCGGCCGAGACGCCGCCGCGTGGGGCGGCGGTACCGGTCGTGCCGTGTGCGGCCCCGCGCCGGCCGTCTCCCCCCGAGGCGGCGAGCAGCACGGCCACCACGACCCCTACGGCCACGACGCCGAGCGCGGCCAGCAGCGCGGTGCGGCGGCGGTGCGGACCGGCCGGCCCCTCGGCCCTGCCGGGCACCTCGAACGGCGCCCCCGGCCGCCGCCCGGTCACCGGCCCACCACGCCCCACCGGAAGTCCGGCCGGCTCCGTGGGAGCGCCGGCGCCCACTGCCACGGGCCCCACCGCCTCGGGGTCCCGCGCCCGACGGCCGGGCCCGTCGGCTCGGGTCACTTCCCGGCCCCCCGGCGCGGCAGCCGCCTGCCCCGGAGCGGACGCCGCACGGCGGCCCGCGCCCTCGGAACCCGCCGTGCCCGGGCCCCCTGCCCGACGGCCGACACCACCGCCAGCAGCCGGCGGCTCGGCAGCCGCCTCCCCCGGAGTCGACGCATCGCGCGGGCCCGCGCCCTCATGGCCCGCCACAGGCGGACCCCACGCCCGACGGCCGACAGCCTCACCAAAGGCCGGCGACTCGGCAGCCCCCTCCCCCGGAGTCGGCGCATCGCGGCGGCCCGCGCCGTCGGAACCCGCCGCACCCGGG